>DATCEN010000037.1:0-2649 GCA_036510015.1 Aestuariivirga sp. | reverse complement strand
GTCGACTTGCATTTGGGGATTGGGATTTAAAAGAGCGCGGATTTTGGAAATTTGATCTTCGGTCTGGGCGAAAACATGGCCGCCCAAGAGCGTTGAAAGCGTAGCAGCTAACAGGATTGTTTTGAATTTATGCACGCCATTTTCTCCTAATTTGTCTGGCGACGCTACCGCCCAACCGTTGAGATACGGTTTAACGATGTAGTTAATTGAGGAGCACCAAATTGTAATTATCGCGTTTTTAAAGCGGCCCAAAAATTAGCTGGAAATGTTTGATCAAACCCGTATCGACTTCGGCTATCGTTGCGCCCACGCCTAGGGCCGCAAGGCTGGTCACCCCGTGTTCCGCCACACCGCAAGGCAGAATGCCATCAAAGTGGGACAGATTAGGGTTCACATTGAGGCTAACGCCGTGAAAGGTGATGCCGCGCCGCACACGAATGCCTAATGCTGCGATTTTATCCTCACCGCCACCGTGTTGCACCCAAATGCCCACACGGTTTTCGCGCCTCTCACCCTTCACGCCAAAATCTGCCAGCGTATTGATCAGCCACTGTTCCAGCGCCGCCACAAAGGCGCGCACGTCACCACCGCGTTTGGCGAGGTTAAGCATGACATAGGCAACGCGCTGGCCTGGCCCATGATACGTATATTGCCCGCCACGCCCGGTTTCAAAAACCGCAAAGCGATGAGGATCAAGCAAGTCAGCGGGCTTGGCGCTGGTGCCAGAGGTGTAAAGGGCTGGGTGTTCCAGCATCCAGAGACGCTCTGGTTCTTGGCCCTCAGCGATGGCTGCGACATGGGTTTCCATTTTCAGCATCGATGAGGGGAAGGCTTGGAGGCCTGCAGATTTTTGCAGTGTGATGGTTTCTGGCCGCCAGAGGTTTGTATGAATGTCTTCGCGCAGCATTATGGTGAGTTTAAGCTGCTCATTGCCAGTCACAAAATGGTATTTTCTGCTAACATAGTAGAGGCGCGTTGCAGGAGGAACATGATGAAACAGTGCAAGGTTATCAGAGGCGGTGAAAGTTTCGCTGGCAAGCAAGGTTTGGATTATTTCTCCGGTGTATCGGCACAATCTGCGCATTCAGATGGGATTTGCATGCACCTATTGGTGATGCCGCCCGGCGCCAAGGCCAAACCGCATTATCATGAAGCTCACGAGACAGCGATTTACATGTTGGAGGGGGTTAGTGAGTTTCATCATGGCCCCAACCTAGAATTCACCTCGCGCGTAGAGCAGGGGGATTATGTTTATATTCCGGCAGGGGTTCCGCATCAGCCCTATAACCCAAGCGACAAGCCGGCCAAGGCGCTGATCGCGCGCACTGACCCCAATGAGCAGGAAAGCGTGGTTTTGCTTGAACCTAAGGCTGACTGATCCAGCCCTTGCAATGCGGACCCCGCACTGCTAACAGGCCACCATTCTAAAACCACATGCGGGTGTTTGGATTACTTCAAAGGTTAACAGCCTCTACATAGAAGCGATCCTTCCGGTGTCAGCAATTCCGCTGATAACTCCACCCGCAGAGGACTAACCGGAGAAGAAAAAATGAGCGTGAATTTCACGATGCGCCAGCTGTTGGAAGCGGGCGTTCACTTTGGCCACCAGAAGCACCGTTGGAACCCTAAGATGGAATCATACATCTATGGTGATCGCAATGGCATTCATATTTTGGATCTGTCGCAGACCGTTCCTTTGCTGCATCAAGCATTGGAAGTGATCACCGACACCGTGGCCAAGGGTGGCCGCGTTTTGTTTGTCGGCACCAAGCGTTCGGCAGCACAAGAGATTGCGGAAAGCTCTAAGCGTTGCGCCCAGTATTATGTAAATGCACGTTGGCTGGGCGGTATGCTCACCAACTGGAAAACCATTTCAAATTCGATCAAGGCCCTGCGCAAAATTGACGAAGTTTTGGAAAAGCAAGGCGCTGGTTTTAAGAAGCGCGAAGTATTGAACATGACGCGCGACAAGCTGAAGTTTGAAAAAGCTTTGGGCGGCATCAAGGACATGGGCGGCGTTCCTGATTTGCTGTTTGTGATCGATACCAACAAAGAAGCAATTGCCATCAAGGAAGCCAATCGTTTGGGCATTCCGGTTGTGGCCATCATCGATACCAATTCGGATCCTACTGGCGTGACCTATCCAATCCCAGGCAATGACGACGCGGCGCGTGCCGTGGCACTTTATTGCGATCTCGTGTCACGCGCTGTTCTCGAAGGCATCGAAAAATCGCAACATCGCTCAGGCGTTGATGTGGGTGCGATGGACGCGCCTCCGCAAGAAGCGGTTGCCGCTGCTCCGGCAGCTTAATCTCGAAAGGACATAAGATGGCTGAGATTACTGCCTCTATGGTGAAAGACCTGCGCGAAAAAACCGGCGTGGGCATGATGGATTGCAAGGCGGCACTTGCTGCCACCAACGGCAACCTTGAAGAAGCCGTTGATTGGCTGCGCGCCAAGGGCTTGGCCAAGGCTGCCAAGAAATCAAGCCGCGTTGCTGCTGAAGGCCTTGTTGGCCTGTGCATTTCAGGCAACACGGGTGCTTTGGTTGAAGTGAATTCGGAAACCGACTTTGTGGCTCGGAATGACAAGTTCCAAACCATGGTGGGCGAGATTGCTAAGTTGGCAATCAACGCTCATAGCTCAACC
>DATCEN010000036.1:0-3497 GCA_036510015.1 Aestuariivirga sp. | reverse complement strand
GCCTGGTGAAAACAATAACGGCGGAGGTGGTGACTCAGCCGGGGATTTAGCCAATAGGCAAAAAGGCCTGCGCGACCAGCTTGACCAAATGGGCAAAGGTCTTTCGCCCGAAGATGGCGGCGATAAATTTGGCGAAGCCCGCAAAAACATGGGCGATGCTGAAGATGCGCTGCGCCAAGGCAATAAAGGCGAGGCGCTTCGTCAACAAAACAAGGCCATGCGCAACATGATTCAAGGCATGGGCAAACTGGCGGAGCAGATGGGCAAAGAAGGCGGCGACAAACAGGGCAATGCCAATAGGCAGGGCAATTCGCGAGATGAGGATCCCTTAGGCCGTATCCCGAACCGGCGGCCGAATGTCGGGCCAGATAAAAATATTGTGCCTTCTGAAATCGCACGTAAAAAAGCACGTGAAATTCTGGAAGAGCTGCGCGGCAGAGCCAATGAGCAAGGCCTTGATAGCGAAACCAAGGACTACCTTAACGGGCTTTTGAAAGGGCTGCAGTAGAGCTTTTGAAGTTGCCGATCTTTCACTTCACAAGTGAGGCAGCCAGCTCGTGGGATGCTTTACTTCACCACATGCCCAACAAAGGGCAACTCGCGGAATTGATGCGCCATATCCATCCCATAACCCACCACAAACAGATCTGGGCAATCAAATGCGCAGAAATCTGCCTTGACTGATGCCGCCAAATGTCCAGGCTTAAACAACAATACGGCGGACTTCACCGATGATGCACCACGCGCCGCCAACAAGTCTTTAGCAAAAGCCAAAGTGCGGCCCGATTCAAGAATATCATCCACCAGCAACACATCGCGGTCTTGCACCTGCGATTCAATATCGCGCAACACCTCAACCTTGCCCGATGATGTGGTGGCCGCGCGGTAAGATGCGAGAATCATGAAATCAACTTCCGGCGACAAGCCTGCATGATGCATAGCGCGAATGAGATCAGCCGCAAAAATGAAACTGCCTTTGAGCACCGGCACAACCAAAAGCCGCTTAGGTTTAGTGGCAGCTATTTCTGCTGCAAGGCTTTGGATGCGGGTTGCAATCTGCTCGGCTGAAAATAAGACATCAATACGATGCCCATCAATGTTGAGTGTGCTCATAGAGCAGGGTTTGAGCCTATTTCACTGATATGTGCAAAGCGAATTTGCAGATTGTTGGCAAGTTCTGGCGGGGCAGCAATCCGCGTTGAAAAAGCTGTGGTTTCACCCGGGCGCAGCGGCCTAGCAGTTGTATCCAACATCCAACTATAAAGCTCTTTGCCATCTGCGTCATTCAGCGCAAAGCGCATACTTGGAATTTTGCGAACAGCATTGGTGGAATTGCTAATCTCACCCTTCACCATCAAAATGTGTTGGCCATCTATATTTTTGTTCAGCTGTTCAACGCGCCTGATATCAAGTCCATAGACATTCACAGCCCAACCCAGCTTCTGATAAAGCTCGGCGGTCATCGGCGCGGCCATAACCGTAGCTTCGGGTGCTACCAGCGCAAAAATGAAAGGCAGCACAGCACACACACCAAGTGATGCCCAGCCGCCTACCTTTTTAAATCTGGCGACACGCTTGGCGGCATATTGGATGCGCGCCGATTTAGCGGCCTCAACCAGACGCGCCACATCCAAATCAGGTTCGGGCTCAGGTTCAATCACTTGCAAAGACCGAGAGGTGGAAACTGGCACCACTTCTTGAGCTGGATATTTCTTCCAATGATGGCCACAACGCCGACAAGTTAGCGTCAGAACATCATTCTGCGCTTGGTGACCGAGGTCATATCGGGTGGTGCAAGATGGGCAGGAAACGATCATTGTCGCCTAAAATGAGTTTGATTCGGTTTTTGGTGCCCTTTGGCACCAGTAAGCCTGAGATAACGATGAACAGGGTTAATGCGGGGTTAAGTGGCCTTGGTTGTGCAGCTTGAAAATGTCACATTACGCTATGGTGAGGGGCCAGAGATCCTCAAACATGTGTCCTTTGGGCTGGCACCGGGGGATTTGCGGTTTCTCTCCGGCAAATCAGGTGCGGGGAAATCCACTTTGCTGCGCTTGCTATTCTTAATGCTGAAGCCCACCTCCGGTGCGGCGCATGTGTTTGGGCAAAATGTTAAAAATCTCACACAAAAAGATGTTGCACTTTTGCGCCGAAAGCTTGGCGTGGTGTTCCAAGATTTTCGTCTTCTTCCGCATATGAGTGTTTTTGACAATGTGGCTCTGCCCTTGCGCGCAGCGGGCTTAAGACGTGAAGCCTATGCTGGCGATGTGAATGATCTGTTGGATTGGGTGGGCCTTAAGGGCCGCGCTAAAGAAGTGCCGCAAATGCTTTCCGGCGGTGAAATGCAGCGCGTGGCGATTGCGAGAGCCGTTGTGGCCAAACCCCAGCTTATTTTGGCAGATGAGCCCACTGGAAACGTTGATGCCGTTATGGCGCGTCGCCTGATGCATCTTTTTCAAGAGTTAAACAAACTAGGTGCCACGGTATTGATTGCCACGCATGATGAGCACTTGATGGCGGGCGCGAAGGGGCGGATTCTGCGCCTCCAAGATCACGCGGTGGTGGCACAATGAAGACTGGTTCTTCTGGCAGAAATGTTGCGATTTTTCCGACCGACGCGGCCCCTTGGCGAGCCCTTGGTGTGACCATGGCCGTGATGTGTTATCTCGCCTGTCTGGCGCTTGCTGGTTTACTTTTAGCACAGCACGCCACCTCAGCTTGGATCAGCGACGTCTCCACTGAAGTGACCATTCTGGTTCGCCCATTGGAGGGCGTGGATGTGGATGTCGAAGTGGCAAAGGCGGTCAGCCTTGCCAAAGCCGTTGAAGGCGTAACTGCTGTTACTGCGCTTGATAAATCTGAGGCAGCAAAATTATTAGAACCTTGGCTGGGCAAAGACGTAGCCACAGGCCTGCCCTTGCCGAGATTGATTGCATTGCAACTTGATAGCAAAATTAAACCGGACTTTTCTGGTTTAGAACAAGCCCTCTCCGGCCAAGTGAAAGGCGCTAGTTTGGACACACATCAAAAATGGCAAAAGGAATTTGCCAACCTAGGGCGCGCGCTGATTATTTTAGCAGCGGCTGTGCTGGCTTTGATCGCACTTGCCACAACGGCTTTGGTTTCATATGCGGCACGCAGCGTCATGGAAACCCACGCCTCAGTTATTGAAGTTTTGAAATTGGTAGGGGCAGAGCCTTCCTTCATCGCCAAGGCCAATGACAAACAATTTTTGACGGTTGGCATTGTTGCGGGCGGGTGTGGATTTATTCTTGGCCTACTCAGTCTTTTTGCATTGGGATATTTTGTTCCACAGACCGGAACACAAACCGGAACAATGGGTGGTGCATTGCTTTTTGGGCCTGACCGTGTTGCAATGACTTTGGCCCTCATGCTTCTCATTCCCATCACCGCAACCTTATTGGCCCTCTGGACAGCGCGCATCACCTTACTTCGCGCCTTGGCACACTCATGATCTTTTTGCGCTCACTCATTTT
>DATCEN010000035.1:0-8374 GCA_036510015.1 Aestuariivirga sp. | reverse complement strand
AGGCTTCAGTCGGATCCGGAATTGGCAGATACGGCGCTGGTGATCTTCGATGAATTTCATGAGCGTTCACTCGACGGCGATTTGGCCTTGGCGCTTTGTCTTGATGTGCAACGCGGACTCAGACCCGATCTGAAAATCCTGGTAATGTCTGCCACTTTGGATGTGCAGGCTTTGCGCGCGCAATTAAGTGACGCGCCTGAGATCAAATCGCAAGGGCGGATGTTTGCTGTTGAAACTTTTTATCTAGATAAGGCTAGCAAACAGAGCATTGTTTCCGATACCACGCGCGCCTGTTTACGCGCAGCGCGCGAGGTGAAAGGTTCGCTTCTCGTGTTCTTGCCTGGCGAAAGTGAAATCAGACGGGTTGCATCTGAATTACAAGCCGCTGATTTAGTAGCCACCGATATTCGCCCACTTTATGGCGCGATGGCTTTGGAGGACCAAGATTTAGCGGTTATGCCTTCGCCCGCAGGTCGCCGTAAAATTGTTTTGGCTACCACGATTGCTGAAACATCACTCACCATTGATGGCATTGAAGCCGTGGTTGACTGCGGTTTCAAGCGCAGCCCGCGTTTTGACCCGGCTTCTGGCATGACGGCGCTGGAAACGATCCGCGTTTCGGCCACTTCAGCTGAACAACGCAAAGGTCGTGCGGGGCGCTTGGGGCCGGGGCGATGTTACCGCCTGTGGCCAGAAGAAGAAATGCGCGCATTGGCCTCACATGATGAGCCGGAGATTAGAACGGCAGAACTTTCGTCTCTCACGTTGGAAATGGCGGCTTGGGGTGTTGGCACCCGCGATGGCTTGCCGTTCATTGAGCTTCCTCCTGCTGGTACCTTTGCCCAAGCGCAAGAATTGCTACGCGAATTAAATGCGGTTGATGCAGCCAATCGCGTCACTGCTCATGGCAAACAAATGGCGCGTTTGCCGCTGCATCCGCGTTTGGCGCATATGGTGATTGCGGCCAAAGAATTAGGGGCGGGCCAACGCGCTGCTGAAATTGCAGCACTGATTTCTGAACGTGATGGATTACCGCGCGATGCACCCTTGGATGTGGAGCAACGCCTGCTGCATTTGCGCGGCGGCGCGCGTGACAGAATTAGGCAAGCCGCTAAACAGATAATCGGCTTGGCGCATTTGGTTGAAGACACCTCCGATGTTGGCGCTGGAGTGTTGGTGGGCTTTGCTTATCCAGACCGCATTGCGCAAAAGCGCGGCGGGCACGGACGCTTCCGCATGGCGTCGGGTGCAGGCGCAGAAGTGATTGCACATGATGCATTAGCCAAACAGGATTTCATAGCAATTGCGCTACTTGATGGTTCATCTGCACATGGGCGAGTGCAATTGGCAGCTGAGCTGAGCGAAGTAGAAATTGAAAAACATTTTACTGATTTGATTTCAGAAACGGCCGACGTTTTTTGGGATGCCAAGGCGCAAGTGGTTTCAGCTGCGCAGATTAAAAAGCTTGGGGCTTTGGTTTTGTCTGAAAAGCCTTTGTCTGACGCAGCGCCTGAAGAAATCTCCGCCGCTATGTTGCAGGGCGTTTTCCAAATGGGGCTTGGTGCCTTGCCGTGGAATGATACCGCACAAATGTTTCGTGCACGCATCCAATTTCTCGCACGCCTGATGTCAGAAGCTGGCTTCCCCAATTTATCCGATGACGCGCTTAGAGTGTCGCTGAGTGAATGGTTGTTGCCCTATCTCTCTGGCATGAGCCGCAAGAGCCATTTGGAACGATTGGATATGCTGGCGATTTTGCGTTCACTCGTGCCGCATGAACTTTTATCACGGATTGAAAAGCTAGCACCATCTCGCATAGAAGTGCCGGGCGGTGGTCATTATAGGATTGATTATACTGTGGAGGGCGATCCGGTTCTCAGTGTGCGCCTGCAAGAAATGTTTGGCATGCACTCCGCGCCGCAAATTGCCGATGGCCGTGCGCGACTGAAGATCGAACTGTTATCGCCTGCGGGCCGCCCCGTTGCAGTTACGCAATCACTGGAGACTTTCTGGGTGAATGGTTATCCTGATGTACGCAAAGATTTGCGTGGGCGTTATCCCAGACAATTTTGGCCGGAAGATCCACTCACCGCGCAAGCTGTAGCGCCGCGTCGCCTGCGCTGAGTTAGTGGGCTTCGTCCCAATTATTTGCGGCCCTAGCATCCACTTGCAAAGGCACCAACATTTTCAACGCGGGCTCAGGAGCTGCAATCATAACTTTGGAGACAAGCTTACACGTTGCATCGGCTTCACTTGTTGGACATTCAAAAATTAATTCGTCATGCACTTGCAACAACATCTGCGCCTTGAGACCAGCAGCGTGAATAGCAGGCATCATGCGCACCATGGCGCGGCGAATAATATCGGCAGCTGAACCCTGAATGGGTGCATTGATCGAAGCACGCTCCAGGAAAGCTTTCTCTGATGGGTTGGGCGAATTTATTCGCGGAAAATGCATGCGTCGCCCGAAGATGGTTTCCACAAAACCATTGGCGCGCGCGCTGGCCTTGGTCGTTTCCATATAATCTTTAATGCCGGGAAAGCGCTTGAAATAAGTTCTAATATATTCGCCCGCCTCTTCGCGGCTGATGGAAAGTTGATTGGATAATCCAAAAGCTGAGATGCCGTAAATAATACCGAAGTTAATCGCTTTGGCGCGGCGGCGCACCGCGCTGTCCATGCCCTCAATGGGCACGCCAAACATTTCACTTGCTGTCATTGCATGAATATCAAGCCCGTCAGCGAAAGCTTTTTTGAGTTGTGGAATATCTGCCACATGGGCCAGCACGCGAAGCTCAATCTGCGAATAATCGGCACTGATAAGTTTGTTGCCCGGGCCTGCAATAAAGGCTGTGCGAATGCGGCGGCCATCATCGGTGCGCACCGGAATGTTTTGCAAATTGGGGTCGGTAGAAGCCAAGCGGCCCGTAGAGGTGGCGGCCATGGCGTAAGATGTGTGCACGCGGCCGGTTTTTGGATTGATATATTCAGGCAGCGCTTCGGTGTAAGTTGAGCGAAGTTTGGCCAATTGACGCCAATCTAAAATACGACGTGCAAATTCAACACCATCATTTGCCAGATCATCCAGCGTGCCAGCATCAGTGCTCCATGCACCGGTTGCCGTTTTCTTGCCGCCGGGCAGGCCCATTTTGCCAAACAGAATTTCACCTAGTTGTTTAGGAGAGCCAATATTGAAAGGCTGACCGGCAAGTTTATGAATCTCTTCTTCCACCGCTTGTTGCTTGAGCGCAAATTCAGATGAGAGCCTAGCCAGCACATTGCGGTCAACGGTTATGCCCGCGTGTTCCATTTCCATCAACACAGGTGAAAGCGGGCGCTCCAGCGTTTCATAAACGCTGACTTTATGCATCTGTAGCAGGCGCTGTTTGAACAACAGCCACAGGCGCAATGTGATGTCAGCATCTTCGGCGGCATATTGGGTCGCACGACCGATTTCCACACGATCAAAAGTGACGGCGGATTTGCCGCCGCCCGCCACATCTTTGAAGGAGATCGGTTTATGGGCCAAATGGCGCTCAGACAGTTCATCCATACCGTGGCCAACATCACCGGACTCGATCACGTAAGACAGCAGCATGGTATCATCAATCGGACCGACTTTGATATTCTGCTGCGCCAGGACCAGCATGTCATATTTTAGATTCTGACCAATTTTGAGAATATGCGGCGCTTCTAGAAGTGGTTTTAATTTTCGCAAGACTGTTTCGCGGCTGAGTTGGCCTTCGATCAATCCACTTTTAAACAACCCGTCACCTTGGCCAATGTGGGCTACAGGAATATAGCAGGCATGACCCGGCTCCACCGCCAATGACACACCAACGATATTGGCTTGCATGGCATCAAGGGAATCCGTTTCTGTATCCACACAAACGTAGCCCTGCGCCTCGATGGCAGCGATCCAACGATCCAGTGCCGGCTCATCACGCACGGTTTCATAAGCCGCATGATTAACTGGAATCGCCCGCAATTTTTCGCTCAAACCTTCAGTGGAAGCTACTGGCTTCACTTCGCGGTGGCCCGAATACATATCCGCCATTAGAGCCTTCGGCGCGTCGGCGACAGGCGCAGCCTCTTCACCTTCTGGTGGCCAGAATTTTACTGCAACTGGTACAGGTTCAATCGCACTCGTGTCTGCATCAAGGGCCGCAGCTATTGCTCTAGTGATAGTGGTAAATTCCATTGCTTTCAAAAAGCCGATGAGATCAGAGGCGCGCGGCGTTTGCACGGCAAACGAGCCCAACTGTTCTACCACCGGCACATTTTGATCTAGCGTCACTAAGCGTTTTGAAATCCTCGCTTGTTCAGCGAAGTTGATCAAATTCTCACGTCGCTTCGGCTGTTTGATTTCCCCAGCACGCGCCAGAAGCGTTTCAAGATCACCATAGAAGTTGATCAGTTCTGCGGCTCCTTTGGGGCCAATGCCGGGAACGCCAGGCACATTATCCGCGCTGTCGCCAGCCAGCGATTGCACATCGATAACCTTATCAGGAGTAACGCCGAACTTCTCCAGCACCTCGGCTTCGCCCACCACCTTTTCTTTGGCGGCATCATAAAGATCAATGCCGGGGCGGATGAGTTGCATCATATCTTTATCAGACGTGATGATGCGCACTGTTGCGCCCTGCTCAACGGCTTGACGCGAATAGGTGGCCAGTAAATCATCGGCTTCATAATTGATAAGTTCAATCGAAGGCAGATTAAAAGCGCGCGTGGCCTGGCGGATTAAATCAAACTGCGGGCGCAAATCAGCCGGCGGCTCTGGACGGTGGGCTTTGTATTCAGGATAAAAATCATTGCGGAAAGTTTTGGACGACGTATCAAAAATCACCGCCAAATGCGTGGGCCCGCCAGCGGCTTTGTTAGCTTTGATCAACCCCCACAGCATGTTGCAATAAAGCCTGACGGCACCCACGGGCAAGCCATCCGAACGCTTGTTATATTTGGGGTCTTGATTGGCGGATTGAAAATAAGCCCGAAAGATGAAGCCGGAACCATCAATCAAATAGAGATGGTCACCGGGCTTGAGACTGTGTGGCTTGTGCAGATTTTCCGACATGGGCGGCACTATGCCACTCAGCATAAGACTTCGCCAGTGCTACGGGCAATTTTGCCCAAGCGGGGCGCTTAAACAGGAAGGACAGTTTTGTATGGCGCGTGGACCAAAACAGCAGGAGCGGCCCAACCACACCCGCCGCCGTTGTGATGGCCGCGATGAGCGAGAGACCAAGCCCTGGGGCAAAGCGCAACAGCACGGCGCGCGTTCCGGCCATGAAAATAAAGAAGGCGAGATAGATGACTATTGAATTTTCACCGTAATAACGAAGGGGCGCTGCAAATTTGAATTTCGATAGCAACACACCGGATGCTATAACAGCACCTGCACCCACAAAGCCCATGGCAAGGCTGATGCCGGGCTGAGCCGACAATCCGCTTTGAACCATGATGAAATTGACTACACCCCAAACAAGCAACCCCGTAAAAATTTGCAGCGCCGATTTGCGGTCCACGTCTGCTGCTAAGTTAAACACATGGCGCGCCAACCAATAGCCCACAAAGAAATACACATAACGAGCTGCGAATTCGTCGATCAAAGTATGGCCAGTAGCGATTGTGCCAGTCTTTGTGAACGCTTCAAGCAGAGCTGCGCTGGCAAACATGAGAATCGGTGGAACTGCTCTCAGCGCTTTGGTGATGAAAAAGAATACGGCAAGCATGTAAATGAACCAAAGCGTGCCAAAGGGCTCAACAAAGCCATTCAGATAAGCGGTGAATAGGCCGCTTGTGCCGTCTTGAACATATATATCATGGCCCTTGAGCAGAAATTGGATGGACATCCACAACACATAGAAATATCCAAAATGGATAACTTTGGAATCCAAATAGCTTCGCCACGACCGATCGATGCGACTGGCCAAGAAAAGACCCGAGATTAAGAAAAAGTCTGGCATGCGGAAGGGCCGCGCCCAATCAATGAAACTATGCAGTGCCGATAACTCGCCCGTGGCCTTTTCAACGCCCAAAGTCGAATGCATAGCCACAACCAGCACAATGCAAATGCCCTTGGCGTAATCGACCCAATCGACGCGCTTTTTTTCCAGTTCCATGGTCAGGAGTCCCAAATCGGCACGTGATTGCGCCTAATGCCTCAGTTGCAATTTGCGCACCATATCGCGCTGGGCTATAGCGAACTGGTTAATGCACCCGTAGCTCAGCTGGATCAGAGCGCTGCCCTCCGAAGGCAGAGGTCACAGGTTCGAATCCTGTCGGGTGCGCCAAATAATTTAAAAATATCAATTAGTTACAATTATTTGGTCATCTCAGTGATTGTTTTTAGGGGGTTGGTCACCATCGGATCCCACTGCGCTGAGGCAAAGTAGCAGCCAAGGGCCAATTCCACAAAGAGCTGATCCCCATGTGGTCGGTCCAGCGGTACCGGACACAGAAGTCAAATAACGCTAGGAATTCACCTCTACAAGGGAGGACCTAATACGTAAATAATTCGGATTATCGACAGCAGCACATAGCCGCTTTGAGATGAAGTGCATCAACCATCAGGAATGGCCAATGACTTTCAAGTGTGCGGCAGTTCAAACACTTGGCACTCGTAGCTTTAGAGCAGAAAATACGATGCCGTTTACAGCAAGTGATTTTTAGCTTCCCAAGCTGGGCAACAATCAAAAACGTGTGATGCGGGCCGAATAGGTGCCAAATACCCTGTCCCAAAAACTTGTAAGAACACCGAAATTTTGTTCGCTTGATCCGTGATGATGGATGGCATGCAGCCTCTTAAAATGACGCAGCAGCAAGCCTTGCCCTTCAGCATGATGCACCGCGTGGTGAACAGCACCAAAAGCGACGTAGCCAGTGAGGAAACCTGCAAATGATGCGAGAGCAATGGCCTCTCCAAAAAGCAACCACAGGGGAAGACAAAAGCCCGCGCCGAAGAAAGCCATTGTGAACAATGTGGGTGCAGCAATCATCGAGCGAGGTGAATCGTGATGCGCTTTGTGGTGACCGGAAAAGTAAGGCCAGTGATGCAGGACAAAACGGTGTAGGAGATACTCGGCCAAAGTCCACGCCGCTAGCCCACCAAAAAACAGTACCACAATGAGGCTAGCGTTTAACAATCTGATCGAAGCGACAAGACAGTAGACAATCACGGGCGGAAAAACGAAATAATCAAGGTGGAACGCAACAGCCGACATACGGGGGGAAAAAAGACCCAGCACTGCCTCCTTCATCCAATCAAGACGAAGGAGAATCTGGCTGCTCCTAATGGCTGCTAAAACTGCCTTCATTTGCCATTTTCAAGGTAACACATATGACCCCACAACTGCCGGATGACTGGTCTGCTAAGATCAATACTGTCGCATTGTCGAACGCTTTACAAGACACGATGCCGATGGCGTAGGGCCGACGCAGCCCGGAACCCTCACCTCAAACGGGTCATAGAAACCCACGAGACCAAGCTAACCAGCGTTTACTCAGAAATTTGAGTGTTGAGGTCAATCGTGTGCGATTATAAGCGTCTGCCGCTTTCTTGACCGCTTCGGCTTGGGTCGGATAGGCATGGATGACTTTCGATAATGCCCGCAAGCCCATTCCTCTCTCAATAGCGAGTGTAACTTCATTTATCATTTCGCCCGCATGGCGAGACACCATCGTCGCGCCGAGAATTTGGTCTGTACCGGAGCGCAAGTGGATCTTTACAAAGCCTTCTTCTTCACCATCGGTGATTGCCCTGTCAACGTCATGCATGAGAATGGTGATCGTATTCATGGCAATCCCTTTGGCCGTCGCTTCCCTCACATACATACCAACATGAGCAATCTCGGGGTCGGTGTAAGTACACCACGGAATGGTGAGTGAGCTTAGCCTTTTACGGCCCATAAACAGCGCATTTTGTAGGGCAATGCGCGCGGAGGCATCCGCTGTATGAGTGAATTTATGTTCCAAGCAAACGTCACCAGCCGCATAAATCCGTTTGTTCGTCGTTTGCAGAAAGTCATTGACTGAAATGCCTTGAACGCTGTCGTAGCGTACGCCCGCGACTTCCAAGTTCAGATTGTCCACATTTGGCGCACGACCCACACCCACGAGGATTGCATCACATTCGACTGTCGATGCATAATCCACACTCTTGAGTGAGGCAATCTTGCTCGTGCCTTCGCGACGTACGGATTCAAATGTTGTATTGAGACGTATTTCAATTCCATCGCGCGCTAATGAGTCTGAAAGCAGTTGCGCTCCATCGCGTTCTTCTCCGGGCAAAAACATAGGTTCGTCTTGGACGATGGTGACTTGCGATCCCAATCGGCTAAACGCTTGCGCCAGCTCACATCCGAGTGGTCCG
>DATCEN010000034.1:0-2370 GCA_036510015.1 Aestuariivirga sp. | reverse complement strand
AAGGGATTTCGTCGTCACACCTGCCTGTTGCGTAAAATATATTTGCAGTTAAGTTCGCGCCACACTCAGGGGGCCGTCGACATGGGCGCGGTCTATCCCTACGTTTAGGCAGTACATTGGCAACAAAAGCAAATCATCACTACATTCCGCAATTCTATCTTCGGGGTTTTTCCGCCGGAGTTGGACGACAGGCTCAGCTGTTTGTTTTCGATGCCGAAACAAAAAAATCTTTCACAACTTTGGTGAGAAACATTGGAAGCAAGCGCCATTTCAATAGGATTGAGGCACAAGGAGTTGGTCCCAACCACCTCGAAGATGGGATGGCGGAAATTGAGGCAGAAATTGCGCCCCACTTACAACAGGTGATTGAAGCTAAGGCGTTTCCTAGCCCCGAGCATTTTAACTCGATAATGAACCTTATGGCATTGCTATCAGTCCGAAACCCACGCCTGCGCGGAAATATGAGCGATTTTCATAAAAACGTCCTTAATAAGATGATGAGCATGTCGCTTTCTTCCAAGGAAATTTGGGAGTCGCAAACCAAGCAAATGCGTGACAGCGGAGTGCCAATAAAGGATGGCGTTACATACGAGGATATGAAACGCTTTCTCAAAGAGAAGAACTATGAAATCGTTATCGACCAGACCCACCTAATTGGCCTTGAGTTAACAATGGTCGAACCTGTGCTCGAACAGCTTTCTCACCGAAGCTGGTGCTTTGCCATAACGCCAAAGGATCATCAATTCATTACCTGTGACGATCCAACAGTTCTCAGTTGGAATGAGCAGGTTAAACAGTCAAATTTTTATTCTCCGGGACACGGGTTGCAGAATACGATTGTCCTCCTCACGTTGTCACCTGAGCTAGCCCTTATTGGCTTGTTTGAGAAACAACCGGAACGATCAAACTATTCCCCCGACCAGGTGACTGCGCTCAACACAGCTGTTGCACGGCATTCGCGCAATCAGATTTACGCGGGAGATGGAAATTTCCTGCTTCACCTCAAACAACGCTCGAACATCCGTGGCTCTGATCTAGACCGCGTGTTCCTTGGGCGAACCTGAAGTCTGAGCGACCCGCACACTCGCGAGATTCTGCGACGATCTACGAAATGGAATTACGGTGGCAGTGCATAAATTACACCCACCGTAAACGCGCACTATCGAGTGCCGCGTCCCGCGCAACGTCTTGATCTCAACTTGTAAGGATGGTGGGCGATGCAGGATTCGAACCTGCGACCCGATGATTAAGAGTCATCTGCTCTACCAACTGAGCTAATCGCCCATCCTTTTGGAAAAACCAACCGCAACAAAGTCACGCTGGAATGTGGGCCTCTTAAGCGAGCTATTATGACTTGTCCACCTCTTCTTGCTCAAAAAATGCATCCAAAGCCTGGGCATTGCCAAATCGGTTTTTAACCCACTCATAACCAATTCCTGGATAGCATAACGCTTGTTCTAAATGGAGAGCAGCGATTGTGAACCTGGTAAGAGTTGTTGGTTCCATATTCTTTATGGCCGTCATGGGCTGGGGCGCTTATGCCACATTTTATGGCCAACAGATGAGCAGCGCTGATCCGTCCCTCATCGAAAATCTGGTATCTCCGGATCTTTCAAACACAACGGTGCTGATGCTCGGATTTGTTCCCGTCGCATTGGGGCTTTTGCAAATCTATCTGAAATTGACCAAGGCATTGCACGGAAATAGATCCCCTATTTCCAATCCTAATGCAGATTTACCCGAAGACAATCCCGGCCTCTCGCATCTCGACGAAAATTACATGGAAAACTATGCAGCAAATTTTCGTGCTGAACAGGCCGCTAAGGCAAATGGCACGTCTGCTGGCTCGACCCACCAATCACCAACGGCTTCGGCTCACACAACTGGTTCAGCCACCAGCTTTGGCCGTCGCAAATAAAAAAGAGCCCGGAGTTGCCGCCGAGCTCTTTGAATCCTATTTGCAGTAGACCTTATTGCCCAGACAATTTCTTCACTTCGTCAGCAAAATCATCGCCACCCTTTTCAATGCCTTCGCCCAGTTGCATACGCACATAACCCGTCAAAGCAACAGAACCACCGGCTTTGGCGCCAACTTCAGCCACGGCTTGCGCCACCGTCTTGGCACCATCGTGAACGTAAGCTTGTTCCATCAAGCAGTTTTCTTTGGCGTAAGTTTTGAGACCAGAAGCCACAATCTTTTCCATCACATTGGCTGGCTTGCCGGCATTCTTTTCTTCGAGAATGGCTTTTTCGCGGGCCAAAACATCGGCAGGAATGACTTCAAGTGTTAAGGCCACAGGATTGGTTGCAGCAATGTGCATCGCAAGCAAACGCCCGAACGCAGCCAACTCTTCGGCCTTGCCCGTGCCT
>DATCEN010000033.1:0-2773 GCA_036510015.1 Aestuariivirga sp. | reverse complement strand
GGGAAGCGATTAAACGGGAAAACTGCTTCTTTAACAGCAATATGGTTGAGTTTCTTCCGCTTTAACTTGAAGTTGGGAAGTTTCTCACCAGCCATCACGCGTGCGGCGATTTTGGCCACTGGTACGCCAATCACTTTGGCCACGAATGGCACAGTGCGCGAGGCGCGAGGGTTGACTTCAAGGATGTAAACTTTGCCGTCTTGGATGGCGAATTGCACATTCATCAGGCCAACCACATTCAGCGCCAAAGCCAGCTTGCGCGACTGGGCTTCAAGCTCCGCGATGATCGGGGCTTTCAGCGTATAGGGCGGCAGTGAACAGGCTGAGTCACCAGAGTGAATGCCGGCCTCTTCGATATGTTCCATCACGCCAGCGATGAAAGTGTCTTTGCCATCGCAGATCACATCCACATCAACTTCAATGGCGTTGGAGAGATAGCTATCAATCAGCACAGGGCTATCACCTGAGACGACGACGGCTTCGGTGATGTAACGCTGCAACTGGGCATCATCCTTGACGATTTCCATGGCGCGGCCACCCAACACATAAGATGGGCGGATGACCACAGGAAAGCCAATGCGCTTAGCGATCTTCTTGGCTTGCGCACCTGAATGAGCGATGCCATTTTCAGGTTGGGCCAGCTTCAGTTTGCGCACCAATTTGGCAAATTGCTCACGGTCTTCGGCCAGATCGATGGCTTTAGGAGAAGTGCCTAAGATTGGCACGCCTGCGGCTTCCAATGCAGCGGCCAATTTCAGCGGTGTTTGGCCACCGAATTGCACGATGACGCCTTTCAGCTTACCGTTGCTTTGTTCAACGCGGATGATTTCAAGAACATCTTCAGCGGTGAGCGATTCAAAATACAAACGGTCAGACGTGTCATAGTCGGTTGAAACCGTTTCAGGATTGCAATTGACCATGATCGATTCATAGCCCGCATCATGCAGTGCAAAACAGGCATGGCAGCAGCAATAATCAAACTCAATACCTTGGCCAATGCGGTTAGGCCCGCCACCAAGAATGATGATTTTTTCTTTGTCCGAAGGTCGCGCTTCATTGCCTGCATCACCCGCCAAGCCCACTTCATAAGTGGAATACATATAGGCGGTGGGTGAGGCGAATTCGGCGGCGCAAGTATCGATGCGTTTATAGACTGGATGCACCTTCAACTTCTTGCGGTGGGCGGTAACTTTTGCTTCTTTGGTTCCGGCCAATTTAGCCAGACGCGCATCCGAAAAGCCCATGGCTTTGAGTTTGCGTAAGTTCTCAGCATCATTCGGCAAACCATTGTTCTGGATTCGCTTTTCAGTCTGCACAATCTCTTCGATTTGGCGCAAGAACCATGGCTCATATTTGCAGGCGGCAAAGATTTGCTCGACTGTCGTGCCGTGGCGCATGGCTTGGGCGATTTTCAACAAGCGATCAGGTGTTGCTTGGGCGAGTGCCGCCTTGATGGCGTTGCGATCATCGCCTTCGCCCATATGTTCAATCACAACTTCATCAAAACCAGACAATCCGGTTTCAAGCCCGCGCAAAGCTTTTTGCATCGACTCTTGGAAGGTGCGGCCAATGGCCATGACTTCGCCGACAGATTTCATTGCAGTGGTCAGCAGTGGCGCTGAGCCGGGGAACTTCTCAAACGCAAAGCGTGGAATTTTAGTAACGACATAATCAATCGAGGGCTCAAAAGAAGCAGGCGTTGCGCCGCCGGTGATTTCATTGGCCAATTCATCCAGCGTGTAGCCCACCGCCAATTTGGCAGCGACTCTGGCAATCGGAAAGCCTGTGGCCTTGGAGGCAAGCGCTGATGAGCGCGACACACGCGGGTTCATCTCAATCACCACCAAGCGACCATCAGCGGGGTTCACACCGAACTGCACATTGCTGCCGCCGGTTTCAATGCCGATTTCGCGCAACACCGCAATTGAGGCGTTGCGCATGATTTGATATTCTTTGTCGGTCAGCGTCAGGGCGGGGGCTACCGTAATTGAGTCACCAGTGTGCACGCCCATCGGATCAATGTTTTCGATGGAACAGATGATGATGCAATTATCAGCGGTGTCGCGCACCACTTCCATCTCATATTCTTTCCAACCCAGCACTGACTCTTCAATCAGCACTTCAGCAGTGGGGGACGCATCGAGGCCCTTTTCAACGATGTCGAAAAATTCTTCGCGGTTATAAGCAATGCCGCCGCCGGTTCCACCAAGTGTGAATGACGGGCGGATGATGCAGGGCAGACCCACATCCAACATCGCCTGGTAGGCTTCCACCATGGCGCGGCTGCGGTAGTTTTTCTGGCGATCGGCTTCGCCTTCGGCCCAGAGCGTTTCGAAAGCTTGTATGTCAATGGCCGCTTCCAAACGCAAAGCATAGGCCTCCTTGTCAGCGTCTTTGGCATCAGAGGCATTTGCAAGACGTGACTTGGGTGTTTCCAAGCCAATCTTCTTCATGGCTTCGCGGAATAATTCACGGTCTTCTGCTTTGTCGATGGCCTCAGCCTTAGCGCCAATCAATTCGACTTTGAACTTTTCAAGCACGCCCATTTTGTTGAGCGATAAAGCTGTGTTGAGAGCTGTCTGTCCGCCCATGGTGGGAAGGATCGCATCGGGGCGTTCTTTCTCGATGATCTTGGCCACAACTTCGGGAGTGATCGGTTCAATGTAAGTGGCATCGGCCAGATCCGGATCTGTCATTATCGTGGCCGGGTTGGAGTTGACCAGAATGACGCGGTAGCCTTCTTCTTTGAGTGCCTTGACAGCTTGGGTGCCGG
>DATCEN010000032.1:0-2379 GCA_036510015.1 Aestuariivirga sp. | reverse complement strand
CGAGATAGCGCGATGGGCGCAAGCCATTGCGGTCAAGTGTTGCGCCAATCACTTTACCATCGGTGAACACCATGGCGGCGAGGCCGTCCCATGGTTCCATCATCGCAGCATGATGTTCATAAAATGCACGACGATCTTCATCCATCAGCGGATTGCCCGCCCACGCCTCAGGAATCATCATCATCATGGCATGGGGCAGCGAATAGCCCCCCATGGTGAGCAGCTCTAAGGCGTTATCGAAAATTGCCGTGTCAGATTGTCCTTCATAAGAAATCGGCCATAGCTTTTCCAAATCTTCGCCCAGAAGATCAGACTTCATATTGGCCTGGCGCGCTGCCATCCAATTATAGTTACCGCGCACCGTGTTGATTTCGCCATTGTGGCAGATGAAGCGGTAAGGGTGCGCCAACGGCCAAGATGGGAATGTGTTGGTGGAAAAGCGTTGATGCACCAAGGCGAATGCGGATTGCACGCGTTGGTCTTTCAGATCGACAAAGTAATTTGAAACATCCACACCAAGGATCAGACCCTTGTAAACAATCGTGCGGCATGAAACCGAGACGGGATAATAGGCGCGAGCCTCCTCACCCATGGTTTGCACGATCCGATTTGAAGCCACCTTGCGCGCCACAAACAACTTGCGCTCAAATTGTTCTTCGGAACGAATGGTGGGGCCCTTGCCAATAAATATCTGGCGGTGAAAGGGTTCCGTGTCTTTTACCGAATAACCCAGCACGGATTGATCCACCGGCACATCGCGCCAGCCGAGAACCTTCAAGCCTTCATCGGATACAGACTCGCGCCAGATGCGTTCCAATTCAGCGCGCACGCCAGGCTTGCGCGGCATGAACAACTGCCCCACGCCATATTGCCCGGCAGCTGGCAGCTTGATGCCATTCTTTTCGGCTTCAGCGGCAAAGAACTCATGCGGGATTTGAATGAGAATGCCAGCGCCATCGCCAGCCTTGGGGTCAGCGCCCACAGCCCCGCGGTGCTCAAGGTTGCGCAATATATCGAGGCCACGGCTAACAATCTCATGGCTCTTCTTATTGTGAATATTGGCATACAGACCAATGCCGCACGCATCATGCTCATTGCGCGGGTCGTAAAGACCATGCGCGGGCTTCATGCCCTCAGGCAAAAACACCGGCGTTCCGATTGGCAACTTGGATGGCGCGTTCATGGCTTTGCCTCCTTTATAGGACAGGGATACTGACTCTTCCCAACTCCCAATTGGAGTTAGAAGCAAGTAAATAATGATTTCAAGTCAAATAACGAAACAATATTGCGTGTTATCGTTCGATTTAACGTCTTCCAGTCCCAAACTCAGCTCTGGACGCTTCCATGCGTGAAGCATTGTCTTCCACCCAAGTCCACAAGGCACAAACCGCCATGCAAAGCGAATGGCCCAATTCTGTGTGCTGATATTCAACGCGCGGCGGAATCTCTGCATGTATGTGCCGTTTCACCAGGCCATTTTGCTCCAAGCGGCGCAGCGTTTGCGTCAGCATCTTTTGGCTGACGTTCGGAATTTTGCGGCGTAACTCCGTAAACCGCAACACGCCGCTTTCGGTCAACTCTTCAAGAACGAGCAAGGTCCACTTATCAGCGATTTGGCCTAATAGTTCAAAAGTCAGCGCATCAACTTGCGGGTTACAGTGCGGAATGGCTGATTCAGATTGGACTTCGTGCCGTTTATTCTCGGCTGTGTGTTGATCCATATCAGTATCCTTTCGGTGCCTATGAATATCTTCAGTGCCGTCTTACGTAAGGCGCTTGCCGTCCTATATGGGGCTCATCAATCCCAGGAGCAACATATGAAAATCAACATCATCACCGGCGGCAGCCGTGGCCTTGGCCGCAGCATGGCTTTGCATTTAGCCGATAAGGGCCAAGACTCGATCATCACTTATCACAGCAAAAAAGCGGAAGCCGAAGCCGTCGTAAAAGAAATCATCGCCAAGGGGCGCAAAGCCGTGGCGCTTCAATTGGACGTGTCAAAGGCGGCCAGCTTCGATGGTTTCGTAGCCGAAGTGAAAAAGGCGCTCACAACCACATGGAAAGCAGAGCGTTTCGACCATCTGGTCAATAACGCCGGCACTGGCGTTGGTGTTTTGATTGCCGAAACCACTGAAGCGCAGTTTGACGAGATGATGAACATTCATGTGAAGGCCCCTTATTTCCTCACACAAAAATTATTGCCCATGATGAATGATGGCGGGCGCATCATCAATGTGTCATCCGGCTTGGCACGCTTCTCTTTCCCAAGCCGTGCGCCTTACGCCATTATGAAGGGTGCCATTGAAGTGTTCACGCGCTATCTGGCCAAGGAATTGGGAGATCGGAAAATCACCGCCAACACCTTGGCACCGGGGGCTA
>DATCEN010000031.1:0-9077 GCA_036510015.1 Aestuariivirga sp. | reverse complement strand
TGAGGGAAACGGCCAAGGTTGACTGGCGATGTAATGCACTTTGCCAATTTTAACGCCCGTTTCTTCCAACACTTCGCGCGCCACTGCCTGTTCCATGGTTTCACCTGGCTCCATGAATCCGGCGATGGCGGAATATTGCCCGGCGATCCACGCCTTTTGGCGACCCAGTAATAGCTTGCCGCCATTGCGCACGGCCATAATGACAACCGGGTCAGTGCGCGGGAAATGATCTGTCTTACAAGAGGCGCAATGACGGCGATAACCCGCGTCTGACATTTCAGTTTTGCTGCCACAGTTGGCGCAAAAGCCATGTCGCTCATGCCAATGCAACAGGCTTCGCGCTTGGGCGATGATGGAGAGTGTATCTCTCGGCACGCCATGGGCCATCATTAACCCGCGCAACCCCATCATCTCGCCTTCGGTTTGTTTGGAGAAGGCAAACCAAGGCTGGGTCTTGTCGTCTTCGCCCAGAAATATCAAAATCTGCTGGTCATCGGGCCGCGCCAAATTGGGCTTATCACCAGCCATGCGCACGCCATCGCCAAACATCTGAATAAATTTGGCTTTTGGGTCTGCCTTACGCGCTTCGAGCCAGCTTTGATCGCTGCGATGATTGGCTTGGCGATTAAGCGGCGAGGAAATAAAGGCCATTTGAGCCATGGGCTCTCTCCAATTGTAAAGAATCAGTCAAAACAGGTTCCGCCTTAACGTAATCTTTACCTAAAAAGTTAACTTTCAGCAGTTAGGTGGGTTGTGATTTGCAGCTCGCAGCTGTTGGAGTCTTTAGACATGAAGCCAGGTATTCCGTGGAGCATAAAGGGCATTGAGCCCGAGCTCAGGGAAGTTGCAAAAACCGCGGCACGTCGCTCTGGCATGACCTTAGGCGAATGGTTGAATTCTGCCATCAACGAACAGGCCGATGCACCTGCCGAGGGCGCAACTCCTGGCACCCACACCAGAACCCACAGTTTGATATCAACCCATCCGATTGAGCGCGCCGCCAGTCGCCTTGAAGACATCGCTGAGCAGTTGGCCCGCATTTCTTCGCGCGAAAGCGAAACTGCGCACCGGCCGGTGCGTGATCCCGAAGAACAGTTTGCCTTCGCCAAAGTTTTAAGCCGCGTTGAAAGCAACGAAAAGCAAACCGTAGAGGCTTTCTCTGCGGTGAATGAACGCCTCGCCACCATCAGCCGCCAGATCACGCGCACCCAGCCGCCAAAGATGGAAGAAGCTCCAGGCTTTCAAGCCATGGAAAAGGCAGTGCGCAATATCGTTGAGCATCTTGAAATTGCCGACAAGCGCACCCGCGAGAATATGAAATCGCTGCAAGACCGTATGGGCGATATGTCATCGCGTATTTCAACATCAAACAGCGAGCAATTATTGCGCCAAGCGCCAGCCTTCAGCCAGATGGAACAGCGTCTGTCTGAACTCGCCAGACGCGTTGAACAGCCACAAGTGGCCCAGCCTTCTGAACAGTTGCGCCAGGAAATCAATTCGCTTGCTGGCCGCATCGATAGTGTGCGCGAAACTTCTGAGGCTTTGGCAACACGTGCCCAAACCCAAGCAGTGCAGACCGCACAAGCCGAACTGCGCGCCATTGAAGGTCGCATCATCGGCCTCATTAATGAGGCAAAGCAATCCATCAGTGCTGCCCATGTTGGGCCAGCCGAGTTGCAGCGTTTCCGTCAAGAAATAGAGAAGGTCAACGCCCGCGTTGAAAACGTGGCCGCGACCAGCCCAAATCATGATCAGGATGTAACCGCGCTTAAAGTAGCGGTGGAACAACTTTCAACCCGCGTGGCCCAGGGTCAAGACCAGCGTCCGCTTGCTGATCTTGATCGCAAGATTTTAGAAATTGCCAGAAAGCTGGAAGAAACAGAGCTGGCCAGCAAGGCCCTGCCGCAAGCCAGTGACCTGGAACAGCGTTTTAGTGAGTTGGATCAGCGCCTGTCACATTCTCTGGCCAATCCTGCCCAGAACAATAATGAAGTTGAGCAAAAACTGGTGGAGGTGGACGAACGGTTGGCACGTACCGAACATCAGCTTAGCCATCTGCAAACCATCGAAAGCGCCATCACCCAGCTTTATGACTCGATGGAAAAGATGCGTGGCGAGAGTCATGACATTGCCCAGGCGGCAGTGGAACGTGCCACAGAGTTAAGGACCGCCACGCCAGCACAGCATTCACTTTCACTGGCTGGCACGCCCGAAATCATCGCCTTAGAATCTGGTCTTAAAGCGGTGCGTGAAGCGGCGATGTCGGCTGACTACCGCAATCAAGAAACACTTGAAGCAGTTCACGAAACACTTGAGCAGATCGTTGCTAAGCTGACTGAACTTGAAACCGCTTCCATTGGCCAACGCCTGTCGCAGGCCGCAGGCATGACAACTGCTGCAGCACCTTTGGGCCAGCCACTTGAGGCATTCACTCAACCAGCGACGCTGGAAGAGCCAAGCATTGAGAACGAAAACCACGCGTTTCAGAGCCACATGGACTCAAGCTTTCCTGCCGAAGAGCAAGATGAGCTTGGCACTTATAGTTCCGCAGTGGCCCCTGATGCAGCACCATTGACTGCGGGACCATTGACTGCGGGGGCGTTGCCCGGCTTTGAGTCCGAGATTGAACCAATCTCGCCAGTGGAAGAGAACAAAGATGCAGGCATTGGTGATATCGTAGCCGCAGCGCGCAGGCTTCATCAGGCAGCACAAACAGGAAAGGGCACTGCAACTTCCGGCCCCAGCATGTCTAAAGCCGCTGCCCGACCTAAGAAGGGTTTCAGCTTCCCGTTCCTCTCAGCGAGGAATGGCAAGCGTGTTGATGGCGCACCACAAACCGAAACTGGAAAAGCCCCGCTGCTTGCTGGCCTTGCAGCCGCTCAAACCAATGATAGCAGCCGCAGGCGGCTGGTGTTGGTTGGTGTTTTACTGTTGGCCTTGGCCGGATTTGGCATCAAGAACTTTCAGGCCAACATGAACAGTGGCCCAGTGGCCACACCTGCCACCATTGAACAAACCACGCCGCGCCCAATTGCACCAATCGCTCCGCAAACCACCCAGCCAGATGTTGCACCACTTGTGCCTCAAGACAATAATACCAAAGCCACTGTTGATCCTGCGCAACAAGGTGCTGCAGTTGGCATTCCACCAATTGCTGATCCAATCACCACCGGCGCTATTACCGATCCAGTATTAGCTCCTGGCGATGTGGCAGTGGCTGCGCCGAACACAACTCCGGTTACGATTGAAGCGGCCATTGGGCCGGTTAAATTACGCCAAGCCGCCGAACACGGCGATGCCACAGCACAGTTCATTGTTGCCACACATTATTTGGAAGGCGATACAGCTGGCGTTGATTTCGCCAAGGCGGCCTATTGGTATGGTAAAGCCGCAGCCTCTGGCTTGCCACCCGCACAATACCGCCTTGCCAGCCTCTATGAGCGTGGCAAGGGCGTTGCGAAGAACCTAAGTGCCGCGCTTGCGTGGTACGAAAAAGCCGCAGATCTGGGCAACGTTAAGGCCATGCATAACGCAGCCGTTTTGGCCGCCGGCACAGATATCGGTGCTGCTGACTATGCCACCGCCTCGCATTATTTTGCATTGGCTGCTGCACATGGGCTGAAAGACAGCCAATATAACTTGGCAGTTTTGATTGAACGCGGGCTGGGCGTTAAGGCGGACGTAAATGATGCGCTGTTCTGGTATATGGCAGCAGCAGCACAAGGTGACACTGAGGCTAAAACCAAGGTTGATGCTTTGTCCAAAACAATGGCTGCAGCCACCCTTGACGCAGTGCAGAACCGTTTCAAGAATTGGACGCCAGAAAAAGCCACTGATGCTGCTAACACAGTTCCAACCAATGATGCTCAATGGAACCCGCCAAAAGCCGCCTCGCTAAGCCCGCCAGTGGCCTTGCCAAGCAATCTCAATGATCAGACCAAGGCTTTGCTTGCTGGCCTTGGTTACCAAGTGGGTGCACTTGATGGTGGCCTTGATGCCCGCACCGCCAGCGCCATTCGTCTATTCCAGCTTAAGTCAGGCATGAAGGTGACGGGCCTGACAACGCCAGGTTTGGTCGCCGCCATTCAATCGCAGCAAGGCTGATTTAATCCCACAGCCGCGCAGCACCACGCACGCCTGAGTTTCCGCCATGTTTGGCGCGCTGCACTTGTGCTTTGGCCTGACCAGAGAAGGTGTAAGGCGAAATCAAAGGCGCAAGTTCTTCCACCAATTCCGGTAACGCCGATAAGCCACCGCCCATGACAAATACATCCGGATCAATGACATTGAGGATATTGGCGCAGATGCGCGCAAAGCGGTTCTGCAAGCGTTTGAGGGCTGCAAGCCCCTGGGCCTCACCCAACCGAGCGTTGGCGATGATCTGCGGTCCGGCAAGTGCTGTTCCAGTCACACGCTTATAATCCATCTCAAGGCCAGTGCCTGAGACATACATTTCCGCACAACCCTGTTTGCCGCAAAAACATTTAACCGGTGGCCAATCCTGCTCCGTCATCCATGGCAGGCCCGTGTGGCCGAATTCTGCGGCTTCGGCATTGGCACCGCGGATTATTTTTCCATCAACCACTAAGCCGCCGCCAAGGCCTGTGCCAATGGTGAAGAAGGCAACAACACCGTATCCTGCACCAGCACCATCCTTGGCCTCTGACAAGGCAAAGCAATTGGCATCATTCTCAACACGAACGGGGCGGCCGATCGCAGCCACCAAATCTTTTTCCATTTGCTGGCCGTTTGCGGCTACAAAATTGGAATTACGCCACACGCCAGTCGTGGGATGTGCAGTGCCTGGTGCGCCTATGCCAACCGAGCCTTGGCCTGCCTCATGCACCAGAGCGGCAATGGCTTTCACCATCGGTTGATAGGCCTTGGGTGTTGCTACACGCTTTTCAAAAATGATCTGGTCATGGCTGTCAAAAACAATGGCATCAATCTTGGTGCCGCCGATGTCCACACCTATGCGGCGATTATTTACGGGCATAGGCGTCATCATAACGGATGATATCATCTTCGCCGAGGTAGTCACCGAATTGCACTTCGATGAGGATCACATCGCCTTGGTGTAAGTTTTCCAGCCGGTGCTTGGCGCCCAGCGAAATGTCAACGGCTCCGCCACGGGTTTTGAGCATAACCTTATCATCCACAGTGATGGTGGCTGTGCCCTCAACCACCGTCCAATGTTCGGCGCGGTGCTTGTGGCTTTGCAGTGAAAGGCGACCGCCCTCTTTGACCACAATGCGCTTGACCTTAAAGCCCTTGGCCTCGTCTAAAACATGAAAACTACCCCATGGCCTTTGCTCACTATATATTGGCATTGCACGAATCCCTGATTGACGGCTTGAAAGTGCCTCTCTATAAGCCCGCCATTCCCCAGCTGTGAAGGACTTATTGAAAGCCTTCAACATGCAGAAATTAAAAGTCTTAATCAGGATTCGAAATGGCCAATACATCATCTGCCAAAAAAGCTACCCGCGTCAGCGCCCGCCGCGCTGCGGTTAATAAAAACCGCATCAGCAAAGTGCGCTCTTCGGTTCGTAAAGTTGAAGAAGCCATTGTGGGCGGCAAGAAAACGGATGCTGAAACCGCATTGAAGTCGGCCACCACAGAAGTGATGCGTGGTGCCAATAAAGGTGTGATGCACAAAAACGCAGCTTCGCGCAAAGTTTCGCGTCTGACCCACCGCGTCAGGGCAATGAAGGGCTGAACCACAGATTTAATCTAAAGGTTCAATCTAAACTATTTGTTAGAAAAAAGCGCCGCAGATGTTCGTCTGCGTCGTTTTTTTGTCAGCCCACGGAGCTTTAGTCGCAGATAAAATGTTTTATTTTCAATAACTTAGATAGGTGTGCCAAAGACCGACGTTAAAATGTTAGGATTCTGTTAAGATTCTGTCTCAAAACTTCATTCCTCATGGCCGCCAACGGCTTTGGGTTAAAGCGTTTAATATCATACAAATTCATACAGTTAAAAAATCGGTCTCATGCCCGCACGCGATGGCAGGTTCATCCGTGTACGGAAGTTCAATTGAATCTTGTTGCGAGAGAGCGGTGCGCTTGACTAGCGTTTTTTTATGGAGCCTGTTTAGGGAGGCAGATCCAGAACCGCCCTGCAATGTCAGGGCAACGTGTGAGAGTCTATCTGCTGTTGAGTCCAAGTTATGAGTGGTTTTGGAGTTTGCTAATGCGTCTGTTTGGCATTGAGTTCAGTAGGTTTTAGTCTGGGGCGCAACTCGCCCCAAAATCAAAAATTAGCACCGATAATAAGAACACGACCCTTGCTTTGCGGCGGGGCAAGATGATGGGCTGACGAAAAATGCAACGCACGGCGACAATAATTAAAACTGCAGATGCCAATGGGGTCACGCCATCTCAGCCCTTAAAAGCAAGGTGGGCGCAAGTTTCCGCACGCCTGCGCGCTGAACTTGGTGATGACTTGTTCAACAGTTGGTTTGCGCGCATGGAAGCCGAAGAGCTGACATCCGATAACCTGACTGTTTCAGTGCCAACCCGCTTTCTGAAGAGCTGGATTGAAAATCATTATGCCACCAAGCTGCGCAAAATCGCTGAGGCGGAATTCGGTGTGTTGCAAGTGATCAACTTGCGGGTTCGCTTGCAGGGTGAGCAAGCCTTGGCCACGGCCCAAACACTAAGCGAAGGCAACCGCGCGCAAACCACGAGCCACAATCCTCAAACCGTTTCTCAAATTCAGTCTTTACTGTTGCCAGATCGCTCGAGTGCCTCAGATGAGGGCCAAACCTTTGACACTTTTGTCGTTGGTGCCTCCAACCAACTGGCCCATGCTGCAGTAATGCGCGTGGCCGGCATGGCCGCTGGTCAGCCGTTGACGTTTAACCCGCTTTACATTCATTCGGCTGCTGGGCTTGGCAAAACCCATCTGCTGCACGGGTTGGCCGCGTATATCCGCGTCCAACATCCGATGCGCAAAGTGCTGTTGTTGACGGCAGAGCGCTTTATGTATGGTTTTATTCACGCCATTCGCGCACGCGACACACTGGCCTTCAAAGACCAATTCCAAAATGTTGATGTGTTGCTGATCGATGATTTCCAATTTTTGCAGGGTAAAGCCATGCAGCAGGAATTCTGTCATGCCTTTAATTCGCTGGTGGATGCCAAGCGCCAAGTGGTGATTGCCGCTGATGTGCCGCCTGCTCAGCTTGACACCATTGACCAACGCATGCGTTCGCGCTTGCTGGGTGGTTTGGTGATTGACATTGAAATGCCAGACGCAATCCAACGCCGGAAAATTGTGGGCTTGCGTCATATGATGATGCTGCAAGCTGATTCAGCCGCGGGCCTGCCCGCCGAAGTGCTCGATTTGGTGGCAGAGCGTATTTCTGGCGGCGGCCGCGAACTCGAAGGGGCGCTCAACAAATTGGTGGCCTATCAGCAATTTAACCGCTCGCCCATCACATTAGATTTGGCTGGCATGGTGTTGCGCGACGCTTCTGGTGCAGCAGATACCAGCCGCATCAAGATCGAAGACATTCTCAAAATTGTTAGCCGCCACTATAACGTGGGGCGCACTGACTTACTTTCTGCCAGACGTGCCCGCGAAGTGGTTATGCCCAGGCAGATTGGCATGTATCTCGCCAAGAAGCTGACAGCGCGTTCACTGCCGGAAATTGGCCGCCGCTTTGGCGGGCGTGATCATTCCACCGTGCTTCATGCGGTTCGCAAAATCGATCAGCAGATGAAAACCGACGAGAAATTGGCGCGCGAGCTGGCCCTGTTGATAAGATTGGTCGAACAGCAATAAGCTTGAAAAACTGGCGCAATTTCGCCATTGTCGCCCGTCCAAGGGGTTAGAACAGCCATGCGTGTTACACTTGAAAAGTCCGCCTTCTTAAAAGCTCTAAACCACGTGCAAAGTGTGGTGGAGCGGCGCAACACAATTCCCATTCTGTCGAATGTGATGGTGCAGGCCAAGGGCAATGAAATCAAACTGACAGCCACCGATCTTGATCTTGAGATTGTAGAGTCAGTGGCCGCAGAAGTGCTTCAAGCAGGTGCTGCCACCATGCCAGCGCACATGCTTTATGACATTGTGCGCAAATTGCCTGACGGCGCACAGTTGGAACTTAATCAAGCTGGTGAAAAGGGACGCGTTTCAATTTTAGCTGGCCGTTCGCGCTTTGCCTTGCAAGCCTTGCCGCCAGAAGATTTCCCGGATCTTGCGTCGGGTGAATTCAGCAATAACTTTTCGCTGGCTGCATCTGAATTACGGTTTTTGATTGAGCGCACGCGCTTTGCAATTTCCACCGAAGAAACCCGTTATTATCTCAATGGTATTTATTTCCATGACGTTGGCGGCAAACATTTGCGCGCCGTGGCAACGGATGGCCACCGCCTTGCGCAAAGCCAAATGGTATTGCCCGAAGGTGCGGCAGGTATGCCCGGCATCATCGTGCCGCGCAAAACTGTGCTTGAGCTGGTGAAGCTGCTCGAGGGCGAAGATGCGGAAGTTGAAGTTTCCATCTCATCGCAGAAAATCCGCTTTGCATCTGGCAAATTGGTTCTGACTTCAAAACTCATTGATGGCACGTTTCCGGATTATGAGCGGGTGATCCCGCGTGGCAATGACAAGATTTTGGAAGCCGATACCAAGCAATTTGCCGAAGCGGTTGACCGTGTTTCCACTATCTCCTTTGAAAAGAGCCGCGCTGTAAAGCTCTCGCTCTCTTCAGGCAAGCTTTCAATGGTGGTGAACAACCCTGACTCTGGTTCAGCCGAAGAAGAGATTCTCGTGAGCTATGAGCGCGATGCTATGGAAATCGGGTTCAATTCACGTTACTTGTTGGATGTGGCTTCACAAGTGAAGGCCGAGACCATGCGCTTTGAGTTTAATGACGCTGGTTCACCCACTGTGGTGCGCGACCCCAAGGATGAGCATTCGTTGTTTGTTTTGATGCCAATGCGTGTCTAAGCAGCGGGTGCCAGCCCATCTCGCCATTACCCGTCTCACACTGACTGATTTTCGCAATCATGCGGATTTGCGCTTAGAGCCAACCGGCAATCTTGTTTGCCTCTATGGCCCTAACGGTG
>DATCEN010000030.1:0-3567 GCA_036510015.1 Aestuariivirga sp. | reverse complement strand
CGCCAGGCCATTTGTCTCAGCCAAGATTATCTCTGATGTAATCGCCAAATTGGGCCAAGCCGAAGCTGTGATCCCGGCATTGCCGGTGGCCGATACAATGAAACGGGCAGAAGCTGGCATAATCACCCAAACCATTGCGCGCGATGGGCTTTATTTTGTGCAGACCCCGCAAGGCTTTGACTTTGATAAAATCCACGCCGCCCACAAAGCCCTTGCCTCCATGGGGGTGAATAACCTCACCGATGATGCCGCGGTGGCCGAAGCAATGGGTATGAAAGTTCACATCGTGGCTGGTGATCCAGCCAACCGCAAACTCACCACGATGCAAGACATGCAGGATGCGAATCAAAAAATGAAACAACTGCAAAATACTGAAACCCGCGTGGGCCAAGGCCTTGATTTCCACACCTTCACGACAGGAAAATCAATTTGGCTTTGCGGCGTTGAAATCCCACACAGCCACAGTTTGCTTGGCCATTCCGATGCTGATGTGGCACTTCATGCCATAACCGATGCCTTGCTCGGGTCTATCGGTGAAGGTGACATCGGCACGCATTTTCCGCCATCTGATCCACAGTGGAAAGGTGCTAAATCCGAGATCTTCGTCGCCAAAGCCGTCAGCCTCATCAAAAACTGTCACGGAGAAATCGGCAATGTTGACGTGACGATTCTGGCCGAGGCTCCAAAAATCAGTCCGTATATAGCTGCAATGAAAGCCTCGCTCTCGCGCATTTTAGGCATTGCGACTGATCGCATTGCCATTAAAGCCACCACCACTGAAAAAATGGGTGCCATTGGCCGCAAGGAAGGCATGGCCGCAACAGCTATTGCAACTGTGAGATTGCCAGCATGACCGCAACTGAACTTGTCCAAGCCTTGTTGCAACAGGGCCAAATGGTAGCCACCGCTGAAAGTTGCACTGGCGGCATGGTTGCAGCGGCAATCACGGACATCGCCGGATCATCAGCGGTTTTTGATCGTGGCTTTGTGACCTATTCAAACAATGCCAAAGCGGAGATGCTTGGCGTGCCAGAAAAACTTATTATGGCGCATGGCGCAGTAAGTGAGGCGGTGGCCAAAGCTATGGCGCAGGGTGCTCTCAAAAATTCTGCGGCCACATTGGCCATCTCTATTACGGGCATTGCAGGCCCATCAGGCGGCAGCGAAACTAAGCCCGTGGGGCTGGTGCATTTTGCCTGCGCCACCAAACGCGGCAAGGAGTGGCATGAGAAAAAGGTCTTCGATGGCGACCGCGCCACCATACGTTTGGCCGCCCGCGATCATGCGCTTCAAATGTTGGGTAAAGCACTCATCGGATAAAGCTGGCGGCCACGCGCTTCAAATGCTTCAAGCACTTTCTCAACAGCGCGGTGCATCAAGCCGCCCACAGCCATCTGCATCAGCTTGCTTTTCAACTCATAATCAATATCAATTGCAACTGTGCTGTGCGTGCTATCAATCGGTGTAATCTGCCACACTGCTTTTAAGCCTTTTATTGGTCCATCATCTGACGTGGCAATTACAGTTCGCGCAGTTGCATTCACCTCAACCATACTGGTGAAAATTACAGACAGGCTGAGCCTATTATAAGCCACCATCAAATCGGCCGCGAAGCTTTTGGTGTCATCTATTTCAGTAACTGCACCGCGAATAGTGGAGCGTTTCACCAGCGGCACAAACTCTTTGTAAGCACTTACATCGGCTACTATCGCAAAAGCCTTATCGGCACTCAGTGCCACGGTCTTCATCAATGCAACTTTTGCCATCAGTGTGAAACCCGCGCAGCCCTTAACCGCGCAAAATCCTCACCCGCATGATGTGATGAGCGCGTGAGCGGTGAAGATGAAACCATCAAGAAACCCTTGGCGTAGGCCGTGGCTTCATAAGATTTGAATTCATCGGGTGTAACAAACCGGTCAATTGCGGCGTGTTTGCGGCTAGGTTGAAGATATTGTCCGATTGTAATGAAATCAATATCAGCCGAACGCATGTCGTCCATCACTTGCATCACTTGCTCGCGTGTTTCGCCCAATCCCACCATGATGCCGGACTTGGTGAACATGGTTTTGTCCAGTTCCTTCACCTGCTGTAATAACCGCAGGGAATGGAAATAACGGGCACCTGGACGAATTTTCAAATAGAGCGCTGGAACAGTTTCCAAATTGTGATTGAACACATCTGGCCGTGCTTCCACCACCCGTTCTAACGCGCCATCCTTCTTTAAGAAATCAGGCGTGAGAATTTCAATTGTGGTTGCAGGCGATAACGAACGAATGGCTTTGATCGTTTGAACAAAGTGCTCTGCACCACCATCGGCCAAATCATCACGATCAACCGACGTAATCACACAATGGGCAAGACCCATCGCAGCCACCGCTTCGCCCACGCGCTGCGGTTCGCTCGCCTCAAGCACACTAGGAATTCCGGTTTTCACATTGCAAAAGGCGCACGCTCTTGTGCAAGTGTCGCCCATGATCATAAAGGTGGCATGTTTCTTAGACCAACATTCGCCGATGTTGGGGCAGCCCGCTTCTTCACAAACCGTGACCAGCTTTTTCTCGCGCACCAATTTTTGAGTTTCAGCAAAAATCGGAGAATTTGGTGCCTTCACCCTAATCCAATCGGGCTTGCGCAATAACGGCGTGTCCGGCCGCTTCACCTTTTCAGGGTGCCGTGGCCGGACAGGATTTAGAGTATCGATTAAATTAGCCACTCAGCCTCATCAGCTGCGGTTAGAAATCAACTTGTAGCCATAGAGCACGATGATCGAACCAATGGCACCATAGACGATATCGCCGAGAATACCTGAAATGGCAGCAACGTGCAGAATATTGATAAAAATATAATCACCAACAACACCGCCAACGATACCAAGAACAATTGTCAAGATCCAGCCGAAGCCGAAGCCCAAAACTTGCTCTGCGATGGCGCCGCAAATGGCCCCGATGATAAGTGCATAAAGCAAACCCATGTATATCTCCCAATTTATTGTTGTGCCCCGTGCGGGACTTCATTGTTAGCAGCCAAAGCTTCTCCCCTTGGCCACCGCCATAAGATAGCGTCAGTTTTCGTTAAGGCAAGACATTCCGTTTCAGCCGCGCTGCACTGCACGCAGTACTGCTAGAAGCAAAGTGGCACCGGCGGCAGATACGATCAAGTTACCCCAGAACCAACCGTGAGATATTTCACCCAAATGTAAGCCAGTGGCATTGGCAATATAGAATCCGATGTATGAGCCAATCACGCCCACAATCAGGTTCCAAATAATGCCGCCAGATCCACCCATAACTCTATGGGCGATGTAACCAGCCAAAATGCCAATCAACACAGTGCCCCAAAAGTGCACGTCTCCAAATTCCATCATTTGAATTCTCCTCGTTCTCGGCACAACATAAGTACGACTTATGTCAATTCAAGATCACATATTTAACGCGCGACCATAAGCATCAAGCACGCTCTCATGCATCATTTCGGAAAGTGTCGGATGCGGGAATACCGTGTGCATTAATTCTTCTTCAGTGGTCTCCAAACCCATGGCGATAACAAAACCTTGGATCAATTCCGTCA
>DATCEN010000029.1:0-5278 GCA_036510015.1 Aestuariivirga sp. | reverse complement strand
CGAAGAACTGATTGCCCGAAGCGATGATTTCCTCAGACGTATAAGTGCTAGAAGATTGCACCCTCGAAGGATTGCCATTGTTAACTTGCTGGTCGGCCTTAGCCTGCATGGGCAAAGCGAAAACTGTGGCCAATGCAATTGCGATAAAGGTCTTGTTCATGGGGAGCCTCACTTAAATGGAGCCCTGTATGTGCCGCGTAACTGCGGCCTAAGCGGGGCTAAATTCTGTTCAGCTTCAAATTTGACACAAAAGCGATTTCAACTTGGTTAATGAACCGGAAATTATGCGCCTTTGGCGATGAATGCCCCATTGGCGAAACCGTCTTTGCCATAGGCGAAGGACGTGCCGTCAGGTTGGGTCAGGCTGCCGCCTGCTGCCAGCAAGACAGCATGGCCGGCGGCTGTGTCCCATTCCATGGTGCGGCCAAAGCGCGGGTATAGGTCAGCAATACCTTCAGCTAGACGGCAGAATTTGAGTGATGAGCCGGCATTGCTGAGATGTGTGGGCTTTTGCGCTTCAATAAATGCCTGGGTTTCAGCATCCAGATGTGAGCGACTTGCCAAAATGATGGGGCCTTCAGGCGGGCAGGCACGTGCTTTTATTGGAGCGAAACTCAATTCAGGTGTGCTGGCTTTTGAAGCGCCATGTCCAAGCTGACCAGCGAAGATTTGACCCAGAGCAGGTGCATAAACGACGCCCATGACGGGTGTGCCCTTATGGATCAGGCCAATGTTGACGGTAAATTCGCCGTTGCGTGAAATGAACTCCTTGGTTCCATCCAACGGATCAACCAGAAAGAACGTCTCACCAATGGCCACTTTATAGCCAGCGCTAAATTCTTCTTCGGAAACTACGGGGATCAGAGGAAAATGGCGCTTGAGGCCAGCGAGGATAATTTTTTCTGCGTCCACATCGGCTTCGGTGACAGGCGAGGCATCAGACTTTCGGCTGACTGCAAAGTCTTTGCCATAGACTTTCATAATGGCCTGGCCAGCTTCAAGGGCCAAGTTTACCAAGCTGGAAAGGTCATCGCCTGTGAGTTGTAAATCCATAGCCGCCTTTCGGCTGCAGGCGTGCTATTTGTCAATGGGTTCTTAAGCTTGAACTTTGATAAAGAGGGCTAACGAATCATACTTCCGCTGAGGGGCTTTGCATGACACTGACACGTTTGACTGATCTTGATCTGGCGGCACTGCTGTGTTCGCGCGTGTGCCACGATGTTATTTCCCCGGTTGGGGCCATCGCCAATGGATTGGAATTGATGGATGACCCAGATACTGATGCTGAAATGAAAGCGACGGCCTTGGAAATGGTGAAATCCTCGGCCCGCACCGCCACAGCCAAGTTGAAATTCTGCCGCATTGCGTTTGGTGCGTCTGGCTCTGCCGGTGCGCTGATTGATTTGAATGAGGCTGGCGAAGTCGCCCGCTCTTTTATGGGTGATGATAAAGCCAAACTTGAATGGAATGTGCCGCATGAAAACCGCCCCAAGCAGGAGGTGAAATTGTTGCTCAACATGTTGTTGATGGCGATCACCGGCATTCCACGCGGAGGCGTGGTAACTGTTTCAGTTGTTGGTCGTGACTTATCCATCCATGCCAAGGGAGAGCGCGCTAAGATCAACGAAAGCCTCGCTGCTTCGTTGAATGGCACAGCAGATCTTGCGACATTGGATGCGCGTTTGGTGCAGCCTTATTATTGCCGCTTGCTTGCTGAAGCCGCTGGCTTGGAACTTTCCATGGCCATGGCGGGCGATGATACAGTGGCGGTTATCGCTAAGCCCAAATATGAAACCGCCGTCGCCTAAATTACTTTACTGAGCGGCGGCCGTTCAGGTTCAAAAAATCCGGCAAGAATGAACGTGCGCGCGTGGACACCATGAGCGGTGTTGTGGATTTTTGCAGGCTGATCCACTGTTTCGCAGTGGCCTGCGATTGGCGCTTCAAGAAGATGTATCCGGTTTCGTCCCAGCGCAAAATTTCGGCGCGGCGATTGTCTAAGATATAGTCGCCCTTGTCGGTTGGGATGGTGAGCACAAGATGGCCTTCGCCGGTTTCAGTCAACACCACCGTAAGCAATAACATTTCAGGCTTGATGCCGAGTTCGGCCAGATAGCGCTTTTTGAGCAGCGTATAGCTGTTGCAATCGCCAGCCGTGACTGGATAGTTCCAATATTGCACTACGCCATACTGGTCTGGTGTTGAAAGTGGTTGGACGGTGTTGTTAACGACGGCATTGACACCGGTGATCAAGTTCCACAGGTCTGTGTTGAGCACAAGCGGGCCAGATTTTCCGCCCGAGAATTGGCATTCCTGTTCGCCGCGGGCGCAAAAATCAACATAGCCAATAGGCGGAAGGGTGTTGCCGTGGAGATCAGCATTGGCATGGCCAGAGGCTGGCCCTTCGAACTTGCTCATATTGTATTGTGTGGGCGGTGTATCGGCCACAGCAAAGTTCGAAGCGCAAATACCCAGCCCCAAACTCAATAACGCAACTTTGACCCAGCTCACCATTGGGTAAAAGTTTAATCATTTGTTAACGCATTTGGCGAGAGCAGAGTTAATCAATGGTTAATGTGTGGCGGAAAGCTGGCTGTTTCACAGCATTTGCGGATTTTGCAGGAGGCCCAACTCGTGACCTAATCCTCTGAAGGAACCCCGCCACATCTAGCGGATCGAACCCAGAGAGATCGTCGCGATGTGCACATTCCACGCTAAGGCTGCTCTTTGAAGTGCAAACAAAAAACCCGACATCGCTGTCGGGTTTTTGAATTCTGCGTAGTAAGAAGTTAGGCCACGTTGGCCATAATATCTTCGTGGCCAGGCATCGGCGGTGCGCCTTCGCGCAGCACATAGCCACGACCCCAGACGGTTTCGATGAAGTTCTTGCCTTCAGCGGCATTGGCCAGCTTCTTGCGCAGCTTACAAATAAACACGTCGATGATTTTCAATTCAGGCTCATCCATGCCGCCATAAAGGTGGTTGAGGAACATTTCCTTGGTGAGCGTTGTGCCCTTGCGAAGCGAAAGCAGCTCTAGCATTTGATATTCTTTACCGGTGAGATGCACACGTTGGCCGCCCACTTCAACAGTTTTAGTATCGAGATTGACCAGCAATTCGCCGGTGAGGATAACTGATTGGGCGTGGCCCTTAGAGCGGCGCACCACTGCGTGGATGCGCGCCACCAATTCGTCTTTGTGGAATGGCTTGGTCATGTAGTCATCAGCGCCGAAGCCGAGGCCTTTGACCTTGTCTTCTATGCCCGCAAGACCAGAGAGAATGAGGATCGGTGTACCGACTTTTGACACACGCAAGCTTTTGAGAACTTCGTAGCCAGACATGTCTGGTAAGTTCAGATCCAGCAGGATGATGTCATAATCATAGAGCTTGCCCAGATCGACGCCTTCTTCGCCCAAGTCTGTCGTATAGACATTGAGGCCTTCAGACTTCAGCATCAGCTCGATTGACTGGGCGGTGGCTGTATCGTCTTCGATCAACAAAACCCGCATTGTATTCCCCTTGTTAGTTGCCCGTTTCCGGGAATCTTGTCCACTTGGCCCGACGTGCCCTCACACACCAAACCTTAACTGTGTTCTTTAATCTACGCTTAGAAAGGTTAACAAAACCTAAGTTTCAGAGGCCAGATTCGCTACGAGTCAACTACCATCCCTTGTGGGGTATCGTTGTGACACACTACATTTAGTGTGTTTGACGCCGCTGAAATCTTTTACTCAAACTACCTCACTTAGTTTTGCGGGCTTTACCCGGTCTTAAACCTGTCTGTTTATCATGTGCGATTGATAGATGACTCTCCTTAAGTAGTTGATTCGGAGAATCGTGAATAGAGTCCAAATTTAAATACTTTGGGCTCGGCCATTTGAGGCGCATGAAGCAATAAGCTTTTCGTCGGGGATGGTTGAACTAGTGTGTTTGCGTAAGTGAGGTAAAAATGCGTTCGAGAGACAGTCTTTTGCGGCTCAACCGTTTCAAGGTTGAAGACTGCCGCCGCCAAGTTTCAGACATGGACATGATGATCAGTGACCTTATGCGCAAGCATGATGATCTGGATAATCATGTGAAGTTTGAAGAACAGCGCACCGGGGTTTCTGATCCGGCCAATGTGAATTATTCCATGGCGGCCAAATCAGTGCGCGGGCGACGCGACAATATTTTGCGCACCGTTGCAGAATTGCGCGATCAACACGAGGCGATGATAGAGCGCTTGAAAGATGCCGAAGCCGATCTCAGAAAAGTTGAGATGTTGGTGGAAAAGGAAGCGCCAGCGAAAGTTGCGGTTGCACCTGCTGTTGCTGCGGCTTCTATACTGGCTGCTGCACGCTAAGCCATAAAGAGATGAAGGCTCATGCCGTAAAAGCGTGGGCCTTTAGCTTTTCATAATAGGGCCGGGCATTTTCGGCGATACGCTTGAGATGATCGGGCAGTTGCAGCGGCTTAAGTGTTGGTGCACCAAAACCAGTTGAATTCCACGCGGCATTATACCAATGCGGGGCCCATATCCCATCACAAGATTTAGGGCCCTTGGGCCAAGCCAGCATCGCTTCATCAAAGGGAATGTTGAGTGCGGCGCAAAGTTGCGTGAGGCTGGCGCGCGGATTATTCAAATGAATATCTCCATCAACGACAGGCGGGGCATGGCCCAAATGCTGAGCCACTTCATCAAAAATTTCTGCCTGTTCCACAAATCCAATGGCGTGTAGCGAAACCTCATCATGTTTCTTGGCATAAGAAGCCAGCACCTTTTCAGGTGAGCGGATGAGGAACGCATTATTCAATGAACGGATGAATGTGCGGTCAAACTGCGGCAGCATGTGATGCGTCATGTACTTTTGATAAAAGATCGGTTTGGCGGCGGGGGCTGCGCAAATAGTGGCCACCTTCTGGGGATCACATTCCATTCCCGCCAGAATTTCGCTGGCCATTGGATGCTTGAGGCCGGTGGCTTTGAGATAGGCGCCGTAAAATGGTTCATCCAAAGCAATACAATCACGCCTTGCCGCGAAAGAATACATCATGGCCGTTGAGATGTTGCGTGGGCCAGACCACATAGAAATGTTCGTCATAGCTTGCGGGTCGCCTCTTTGGCGGCCAGCTTTTTATAACCCACAGAAAGTTTGCGCGTAATTGGGCCAGCACCTTTCCAATCGTCAGTGGACAGAGGATTACACACGGGCCGACCATCAATCACCCGCACAGGTGTGACGCCTGCAAATGTTCCCGTGACAAAAGCTTCATCCGCGCCATACACATCATAAAGTGA
>DATCEN010000028.1:0-2076 GCA_036510015.1 Aestuariivirga sp. | reverse complement strand
CCATCTTCGTCATCAATGTTAAAGGTGGCAATCCTTATGCGCTTTGCACCGTCGGGCACTGCGCCATCTGCAGCCACTGGCAGCGAAGGCCACAGCCCATAAGCCACGATACCCAGGACGAATAGAACCGAAGCAGCCAATGTTTTAAATCGTGGTAGCAAGAGCCCGAGGAAAGACGCCAGAGCCAATATTGCAGCTTGAACTGCAAAAGCAGAAAATACATCCAGCTGGATGCGCAACCAACCAAGACGAGTAAGTGCTAGTCCTGCTAGGCCAAGGCAAAGCCCCACCACCGCTCCGCTCCAATCACGCCGCGGGCGTTTTGGCGGGGTCGGGCGCATTGGTTCACCAGCATCCCAACGTACATCATCAGAAATCAATTTTGGCAAAGAAAACCTAACCTATCAGATCAACCTGCTCTCCAGTGGCAGGAGTTCCTCGGGTGTAGCAAACCCCGGCAGCTCTTCAAAATGCTTCTTCCAAGCCACCACACGCGGATAATGCGATAAATCGATATTGGCTTCGGGTGCATAACGCAGAACCCCGTAAATGCCGATGTCGGCTATCGTGGGTTTCTTACCTACAACCCACTCAGATTTAGTGAGTTCCTGCTCCAGCACGGCCAAGGCGGCTTTTGCCTCGGTGTCATATAGAACGCGCATTTCTTCGCCGAACTGGCGCGCACCACGCACCCGTGCGCGTAAGCGAAACACCGGAACTGAAAGTTTATCCCATTGCCAGAACAGCCATTCGCGAATGCGGTTTTTTTCGGTTGGCGTTTTAGAAGTGAATTTGTCGAGGCTGTCTGCCAAATGCATCAAGATCGCAGCCGATTGCACCACATAAAGCTGGCCGTCGCGCAAAGCAGGCACCTGACCATAACGGTTTTTTATCAAATAATCAGCCTGCTTATGCGCACCTTCACGTAAGTTCACGTGAATATATGAGAATGGATGGCGCATCAAAGACAGCCCCAAAGCTGCCGTATAAGTTGGGCCAGATGTGGCAAAACCGTAGAGCGTAAAGCGTTGGCGCTCTTGGCTTGAGGGCCCGCGTTCTTTTTTAACGGCGGATTTCTTGACGGCTGATTTGCCAGTTGCTGCTTTTTTTGCGGGCTGCTTGCTCCGCCCAGACACTTTTGAATTTGGCCGTTTTGGCTTGACCGCCATTTTGAGCCTCTCCCACTTCTTTTTGCGGCCAATTAGACCGTATGCTGATTATCAGCACACGGACTATAGCGCATGTTTTCAGAAAAGGGAAATATCCGTTAAGACATCATTAACAATTGATAACTCTATGTTATGTTTAACTTTTTCTTGAGTAAGTCATTCACCGCTTGGGGGTTGGCTTTGCCGCCGGTGGTTTTCATCACTTGTCCGACAAACCAACCAAGCATGGAGGGTTTAGCCAGAACGGCGGCCACTTTGTCAGGATTGGCGGCGATGATTTCGTCGACTGCCTTTTCAATTGCTCCCATATCAGTGACCTGAACAAGGCCCCTGGCTTGGACAATTTCTGCCGGGTCGCCACCTTCTGTCCACAATATTTCAAAAACATCCTTGGCGATTTTGCCATTGACCGTTCCCTTCGAGATGAGGTCAACCAATCCACTTAGCTGTTTGGCAGAGACTGGAGAAGTTTCAACAGTTTTACCCTCTTTGTTCAGGCGTCCGAAGAGTTCATTGATCACCCAATTGGCGGCAATCTTGCCATCACGACCTTTCGCCACATCCTCAAAATAAGCAGCGGAATTCTGCTCCATAATCAGCACTGAGGCATCATAGGCCGCAAGACCATAGGTGCTCATGAAGCGCGTTCTTTTATCATCCGGCAATTCCGGCAGTGAGGCTTTGATCGACGCAATGTTTTTTGGATCAAGCCTCAGCGGCAATAGATCCGGATCTGGGAAATAGCGATAATCATGCGCTTCTTCCTTAGAGCGCATGGAGCGGGTCTCGCCCTTCTTGGCGTCATAGAGCCTCGTTTCCTGATCGATCTTCCCGCCATCTTCGAGAATACCAATTTGACGACGCGATTCATATTCAATCGCCTGCCCCATGAAGCGGATTGAGTTTA
>DATCEN010000027.1:0-5461 GCA_036510015.1 Aestuariivirga sp. | reverse complement strand
AAAGCAACGCAACCAAATCCAACTTATGCCGCAACAACACTGTTTGCACGCCATCAAGCACGTTCATGAAAAAATGGGTGTGGCCATGACCAGTAATCTCCGGGCCTGTCTTCATCATAAAGCCAATTGTGCCCATTTTGCCGCTGCGCAGGCTGCGGCCGGATTGATTGGGAACATAGCCAAGTTTCGTCGCAGCTTCGCGTACCCGCTTGCGTGTGGCCTCGCTCGAATCAGGGCGATCATTCAGCGCGCGTGAGACCGTGCTAATCGACATGTTCAGGTGTTTGGCGAGGCGCTTAATTCCGATCACTATATTATGCCCCACTTTTCATGACAAAGCGTGTCTAGCGCAGATTATGTGTTACGCCTAGTTGACTCGGAAACGTTTCCAAGTCTAGTATTGGAAACGTTTCCGGAAAACCGCCGCAAAGATGGCCAGTCTGGTTATGGGAGGAAGAGAGTGACGTTTCGAGCAGTTATGGTAGGCTGTGGAGGCATGTCGAAGGGCTGGATTAAAGCCCTACAAGATGCGCCTGAGCTCAAAGGTGCTGTTGAGATAGTGGGCCTAGTTGACCTTAATCTCGCCGCCGCTGAATCTTTGCGTTCCGAATTTGCGCTCATCAATGCAGTTGTCGGCACAGATCTTGAAGCCGTGCTGCGAGATACAAAAGCTAACTTGCTCTTTGACATTACCGTTCCTACCGCGCGGCTCAAATGCGTTCTCACTGGTCTCGCTAACGGCTGCCACGTTCTAACCGAAAAGCCGATGGCAGAATCCCTCGATGATGCCCATAAAATGATCGCTGCCGCCAAAGCGGCGGGCCGCATTTATGCCGTCGTTCAAAACCGCCGTTACATCGAAGGCATTCGCCGCATCCGTCAAACGATTGAAAACGGAACACTCGGCAAACTCACCGCACTTCATGCAGACTTTTTTATCGGCGCACATTTTGGTGGCTTTCGCGAGCAGATGAAAAATGTATTGCTGCTTGATATGTCAATTCACACCCTTGATGCCGCGCGCTTCATCGTTGGCGCTGACCCGGTTGCGGTTTATGCACAAGAAAGCAACCCCTCGGGCTCGTGGTATTCCCACGGCGCTGCCGCCAATGCGATCTTCGAATTTTCTGACGATATTATTTTCACTTATCGCGGCTCTTGGGTTGCTGAAGGTGCGCAAACCAGTTGGGAATCCACATGGCGTATCATCGGAACCAATGGAACATTGTTGTGGGATGGCGCAGATAAATTTGAGGCTCACGTCGTAGCAGACAACAGCGGTTTTCATCGGCCGCTCAGGGATGTGGTGGTTCCTCCCGCGCCACATCCCTCCCAAACTCATGGTCATGCCAGTGTTATCGCGGCTTTTCTCAAGGCGGTTGAAACCGGCCAGGCCCCAGAAACCACTGGCACCGATAATATCAAAAGCCTCGCCATGGTGTTGGCCGCGATTGAAAGTGGCCGCACGCAACAACGCATTAAAATAGAAGTTTAGGAACCTCATCTTGTCAAATTCCATAAAATCCATCCGCGTCGGCACCATGATTAAAGCTACCGAAGGCAAGGCCGCGCAAAATATCGCAGAGATTGCCGATCTCGGCTTTGAAAGTTTTGAGCCATTCTTCTGGCAGAGCACGAATGGTCAAGATTTGCGCGAGCTCGGCAAACGCTGCCTCGCTGCCATTGGCAACCGCGACATCACCATCTCCACGCTCGGCATGTTTGGCAATCCGCTGGAAGATCAAGAGATGGACCGCCAAACTCTGCAAGGCTGGAAAGATTGCATCGACAATGCCCACCATTTCGGTGCCACTTGCGTTGCAGGTTTTACTGGCCGCATCCGCAACAAGCCATTGCCAGACAGCTTACCGCGCTACAAACAAGTATGGACGGAACTTGCCAAGCGCGCCGCTGACAAAGGCATCAAGATCGCCTTTGAAAACTGCGCCATGGATGGCAATTGGGCAACAGGTGATTGGAACATCGCACATAACCCAGACGCTTGGGAATTGATGTTCAACGAAACTCCCAATGACAATATTGGTCTTGAATGGGAACCGTGCCATCAGATGGTCTATCTCATCGATCCTATGCCGCAGATCCGCAAATGGGCCCATAAATTTTTTCATGTCCACGGCAAGGATGCCACCATTCGCTGGGAAGTGATCCGCGAACACGGCATCTTCGGCAAAGAGAAATTCATCTTCATGAGAACGCCGGGTTTTGGTGACAGCAACTGGACGGACATCATCTCCGAGTTGCGGCTGGCAGGCTGGTCAGGTTCAATAGATATTGAAGGCTGGCACGACCCCGTCTACCGCGACGAACTAGAAATGGCGGGCCAACTGCGCGGACTAAATTACCTCAAAGATTGCAGGGGAGGCACAACATAGATTGCAATCCCTACCTAGACCCTCCGATTGAATGAGATCGGACAATAATAACATCTGCAAAAGCAGGGACGTTCAACCACTAACAGTGCTCAGCAGAGCACAGGAGGAAGTAAATGCTAAGACGATCATTATTATTGAGCGTAACGGCCATTTCGATGGCATTCGTTGGCTCAAGTTATTCTGAAGGCGCTGCTCTTCGTGACAAATGGTGCAAAGATGTACATTTGCGTTTCTTTGTTGGCGGTGCTGAAGGCGACGCGTTTGGCTCGATTGTTTATAACGGTGCCAAGCAAGCCCAGAACGACCTCGGCGCACAAGTTGACTTCGTTTTCTCCGGTTGGAGCAGCGAAAAGATGGTGCAACAGCTGCGTGAAGCAGTGGCAGCAAAGCCAAATGGCATCGCAATGATGGGTCATCCAGGTGATGATGCCATCATGCCACTTGCCGAAGAAGCTTCTAAAGCTGGCATTAAAATGATGTACCAAAACGTTCCGGTGCCGAAGGTTGTTGCTAAATTCGGCGGCGGTTATGTTGGCGCTCAGCAGGAATCACAAGGACACGCACTTGGTGTGCAAGCTGTGAAGATGGCTGGCCTGAAAACTGGTGATGTGGCCATTGTCTTGAGCCATTGGGCCGATCAGAACCGCAGTGTACGTGAACTTGGCACGGTAAAGGCGTTGCAAGAAGCTGGCGTAAAAGTTGTTCAACTTGAATCGCCAACCGAATGGGCTGCAGATCCAAACCTTGCACTGCCCGTCATAACAGCAGCAATCCTCAATAACCCTGGCGTTAAAGCCATTGGTTATCCAGGCGGCCAACTGTTAGGAAACGCGCCAATCTATATGCAAGCAGCTAAGAAAAAGCCTGGTGAAATTTTCAACTTCGGCTTTGACACCAGCCCACAGATCGTTGACGCGTTTAACGGCAAATGGGTGCAGCTGACCGCTGACCAACAGCCCTTCCAACAAGGTTATTTGCCAATTCTCAGTCTGTGCGAACAGGTTGTTTATGGCTTAGGACCAATGGATGTGGACACTGGTGCAGGATTTGTGACGCCGGATAACTATAAGGTTGTCGGCGACCTCGCAAAAGAAGGCTTGCGCTAAAGCAAACAGGTCGCCAGCGTTACCTTAATTGCTGGCGACCATTTTTTTGGGGAGAATGAAATTGGCTGAGTGATTGATCGAACTTCGCGAAATTAAGAAGTCTTATGGCAATGTTTATGCACTCGGCGGGGTTAACCTGTGGGTGGATAAAGGCGAAGTCGTTGGGTTATTGGGAGACAACGGCGCAGGTAAGTCGACACTCATAAAAGTGCTCGCAGGCGCAGTGCGCCCAACCAGTGGTGAAATCTTTGTTCGCGGAAAGTCTGTGTCAGGCTGGAACGCCGCAAGGTCCCGTGAAGCAGGTATCGAGACTGTTTTTCAGGATCGTGCCCTTGCTGTTCAACAGACAATCGTTCGCAATATTTTCATGGGCAACGAAATTACAAACGCCTTTGGTTTTCTCAACGTCAAACGCGAAATGGAAGAAGCCGGCAGGCTTATGCGTGAGATCGGATTTACGTCAAAAGTTTTCTCACCTCACTCTATCGTCGGTCAACTGTCGGGCGGTGAGAGGCAAGGCGTCGCCATCGCCCGGGCAATTTACAAACAAGCAGACTTAATTGTGTTAGATGAGCCGACAACTGCGCTCTCACTCACTGAAACAAATAAAGTTTTTCACTTCGTCAGGCAGGTGAAGGCCAGCGGCAGATCAATTGTGTTTATTGGTCACAACATTCATCATGTTTACGACATCGCCGATCGATTTGTGGTGTTGGATCGTGGCAAGGTTGCAGTCGAAATTAACCGCAGCGATGTGAAGGGAGCCGATGAGCTTATTCGCTACATGGAACATATTGCTCATCCAGAGAAGGGTGAACCCACACCTCCACGTGCGAAGGCATCAAAAAGAAAGAAGGTGGCATGATGAAACAGTCACTTAAATTTAAAGCAGCTGACACGACTCACTCCGGGCATGACTGGAAACATCCGCAAGACAATGCTTTGCGCAGATTCTTCTTTAACAATCGCGCATCTCTGGGTTCGCTTGCTGTATTTTTGGCGATGTTGCTTGTCTTTACGATCGCTAACCCAAAAGTATTTACAAATTGGACGCTCTATGGTTCAGTTTTAACCACACTTCCTGTGGCCATATTTCTGACAGTGCCGCTGGTGTTTATCGTCACCGTGGGAGAAATTGATCTCTCATTCCCTGCGGTTATGGGATGTGCCGCTTGGGCGTTTGCGCTGGTGGTTCAGGCTGGATATGATCCTATCCTCGGCATTGCCGCAGCGCTTGTGACGGGTGCTGTACTATCAGCTTTTGTTGGCGTTCTGGTCGTTTATGGAAACCTATCTTCACTCATCGCAACACTTGGCATGAACTTTGTCTTGCGTGGCGTGATACTGATTTTCACTGAAGGCAAATCAATTGCTCTTGTGTCTTTGCAAGACAATTGGGTTTTCAAACTCTTTTCCTCCGAACAATATGGTGTGCCGGTTCAAATATACTGGGCAATCGCCTTCACAATTTTTTCGATGTTTCTCTACTCGCGCCATCGCTTCGGTGCACAAGTGCATATTGTTGGCGATAATCCAGATAGCGCTGCCCAAATGGGTATCAATGTCAAACTGGTTCGCGTTAAGGCCTTTGTTTTTGTTGGCATCGGCGCTGCCTTTGCCGGCGTATTTTCGACGATGATCAACTTCACGTGGTGGCCAACCTCGGGTGATGGATATCTCTTGCCCGTTTTGGCGTCAGTCTTTGTGGGCGGTACGCCAACTTGGGGTGGCATCGGAACAGTTCTCGGCGGTGCTATCGGTGCCCTCACGGTGTCATTCATTCAAACCGGAATTGTTGGCGCAGGGCTCAGTGGCTTCTATGTACAGTTCTTCAACGGGCTGATCATCATCTTGTCACTGCTTGGCCATCGTTGGAATCAAATCCGCTACCGCTAAAACGACGACGAGTGGATTAGCTCGACGTAGGCATCAAGATTAAATTACTTTCTCACATATTCTGGG
>DATCEN010000026.1:0-4847 GCA_036510015.1 Aestuariivirga sp. | reverse complement strand
GGCCGCATCAACATTCACCTGCGTGCCCTTAGGCAAATTGGCGCTGACGGGCGGAACGAAGGGAACGTTTTCAATGGCAAAAGCCGGTGCTGCTGCAAATAAAGGCAAGCTCAGCGCTAAGGCAACGACCAAGCGCTTGCGGAATCGAATGCTTCCGCAATCCAAGCTGCCCGATCGGCTTTTTGCTTGGCTTGTCACCCTTGCCCAACCTCACTAAACGTAACCTAGATGTAGCGAACTTCACGGAATTAGCAAAGCGTTAACTAGTGTTACGCCCCAGACCATTGCGACATCCTTAACTGATCACTATCTTGCATGAAAACACGGTGGATTCGCATGAAAATCAACTTTCTAGCTTCATTTCCGATAAACGCAGCTAACCAAGTATTTATGATAACGGACGGCCAAGCTTTACCGCCTGCAGCAAAGGCTCTGGATGAGGCCTCAGGCGGACGACTCGCTGCCGCACTCAAAGCCGTCAAATTCACTGGAAAGCGTGACAAACAGGTTGAGATTTTAGCTCCTCACAAGGGTGTTGAGCGAGTGATTTTTATTGGACTGGGTGAAGCCACTAAACTCACGCCACGTGAGCTTGAATTGAGCGGTGGCACACTGGCCGCGGCTCTGCTGGCGGCAAAGGTGGAAAATGCCCATGTGGCCGCGACAGTTTCAGGCCTGAAAGGCACTGATGCGCATGAGGCGATAGCCTTGCTGGTCTCTGGTGCACGGTTGCGAAATTATAGTTTCAACAAATACAAAACCAAAAAGTCGGATGCGCCAAAGCCTTTGGTCGAAATCTCCTTGGCTTGTACCAATCCAGCCAAGGCCACATTGGCCTATGCGCCGCTAGCGGCGGTGGCTGAAGGCGTGCATCTGGCCCGCGATCTGGTTAATGAACCGGCCAATGTCTTGTTTCCCGTTGAGTTTGCCATGCGCACCAAGGCGCTCACCAAACTGGGCGTGAAAGTTGAAGTGCTTGACGGGCCCGCCATGGAAAAGCTCGGCATGCGCGCTCTTCTGGGCGTGGCGCAAGGCTCAAAATTCCCGCCGCGCCTTGTGGTCATGCACTGGAATGGCGGCAAGAAAAATCAGGCCCCAATTGCATTTGTTGGCAAGGGCGTGACTTTTGATACCGGCGGTGTTTCCATCAAACCCGCCGCTGGCATGGAAGACATGAAAGGCGACATGGGTGGCGCTGCGGCCGTTACTGGGCTGATGCATGCACTGGCCAAACGAAAAGCCAAATGCAACGTGATAGGTGCCATTGGCATTGTTGAAAACGCCATTGACGGCAACGCGCAACGTCCAGGCGATGTGGTGAAATCGATGAGTGGGCAAACCATTGCTGTGCTCAACACCGATGCCGAAGGCCGCCTCGTGCTGGCCGATGTGTGTTGGTATGTGCAGGATAAATTCAAACCGAAATTCATGGTGGATTTAGCTACACTCACTGGCGCCATCATGGTGGCCTTGGGCAAGGAATATGCTGGTCTGTTTTCCAACGATGATAAATTGGCCATGCGCTTGAGCGAGGCCGGCGACGCAACGGGCGAAAAAGTTTGGCGCATGCCTTTGTCGGCTGCCTATGACAAACTGATCGACAGCGACATTGCCGATATGAAAAACATTGGCGGGCGATTTGGCGGCTCCATCACGGCCGCACAATTCATCCAGCGTTTTGTCAACAAAGTGCCTTGGGCGCATTTGGATATTGCTGGCACGGCAATGGACAGTTCCAAATCCGCGATCAACCAAAGCTGGGGCTCAGGCTGGGGCGTACGCCTGCTCAATAAGCTGGTGGCGGAGCACTACGAAAAATAGACCTGATTTAACGGGGGCGGTGCGCCGCAGTGGCAGCAAATTTGAGCGATGCCCTTGTTTGAATTTCCATTGCGGACGTGTCATGAGGGAAATGCAGACATATGTCCTGTGGAAGGCCAGTTTGCAGCCATCACGTGCAGACAAGATTTTGACGAACTCCCTTGACATATCGATCTAAAACGTTCATTCTAAAATGGTTGTTATAGAATGATTTAAAAATGCCCCGATCAATTGAATTTCAAATAGAGCCCGCTTTAGTTGCTGCAATTGAGCAGTTTCGTCACAATGGGTATGGCGGAACATCGATCAAGGCTCTTGAACGAGCCACAGGCCTCTCATCAGGAAGCTTGTATAATAGCTTTGGCGACAAGGACGTCATCTTCCAAAAGGCGCTGACGCATTACAATCAGATGGTCGTGGAAGGGCGTATTGATGAACATCTGAGAGGAAAACCGCCGATCGAAGGTCTGCGTTCTTTGTTCTTGTCGCTGCTTGAAGAACCAGACGGCGGATCAAGTGGATGTCTGTTGACCAATAGCGCAATCGAGTTTGGTAGTGGCGATTCAACCGCCAGTATCAATGTGCAAGCCGGATTCCAAATGCAGGAGAACGCATTTCTGGCAGCGATCAAACAGTTGTTCCCAAGTGAACCGCATGTTGCGCAGAACGCCGTCCGGATGCTCGCACTCTACCAAGGCGTCCTGGTGCTGGTTCGTTCGGGTTACCCAGTGCTCAAAGTGCGTGACATGATCAACCATGAAATCGACAGACTTGAAGGAATTGAAAAATGACAAAAAAATTGTGGGAAAGTTATTCGGCGAGTTGGTCAATGCCCGAAGCTGATAGGCTGCAGCGACTTGAAGAAACCGTCTCATCTGAGGTCACCTATACCGATCCGAATATATCCCTTCGCGGCATTGCGGCCTTTTCGGAATATATGGCGGGGTTTCAATCCAACATGCCAGATACCAGCTTTGCAATCAGGGAAGTGCTCGATCATCACGGCCGTACTCTGTCGCACTGGAATATGATGGGTGCCAACAATACCGTGGTCGGAACCGGCACCAGCTTTGCCGAACTTACCAATGACGGCAAGCTTACCAATATTAACGGGTTCTTTGGTACTCCATAAGGCAAATACCGAGATGCTTGGAACTGTCGGCCAAGACATTATGGAAATGTGCAACAATTTTTATGTAACCACTTGAATTACAGTTTATTGCTTCCTATGTGTCAGTGGCGCGGTTACTTTATAGCGCCGCAGAGAAATCAAAAAGGACAGCAAAATGAGCAAGTTATGGAATCCGGTCAAGATCGGGAAGTTAGAATTGAAGCATCGCTTGGGCCTGGCCCCAATGACGCGCAGCCGCGCCAAACCTGATGGCACGCCTGGCGATATGGCCGCAGAATATTATGCTCAGCGTGCCTCGCTTGGCCTGTTGATCTCCGAAGGAACCCAGCCTTCAGATGACGGCCAAGGTTATACCACCACGCCCGGCATTTATACTGACGCGCATGTTGCTGGTTGGAAGAAAGTGGCAGACGCGGTGCATAAAGCAGGTGGTCATCTTTATTTGCAATTGATGCACGCTGGCCGTATTTCCCATCCCGATAACACACCACATCATCGCCAGCCTGTAGCACCTTCTGCCATTTCAGCTGACGCGCCAATGTTCACGCCAACTGGAATGCAGAAAACCGTAACGCCGCGCGCGCTCACCACTGTTGAAGTAAAGCAGACGGTGAAAGATTTCGCCTATGCCGCCAAGCGTGCGGTTGAAGCAGGTGCTGATGGCGTGGAAATCCACGGTGCCAATGGCTATCTCGTGCAGCAGTTCTTGGCGCCAAACGCCAATACCCGCACCGATGAATACGGCGGCTCAATCGAGAACCGCGCGCGCTTTGCAATTGAGGTTGCTAAAGCTGTGGCGGCAGAAATTGGTGCTGATCGCACCGGCATTCGCATCTCACCCATGGGTGGATCTGGCGGCCTCGATGAGGGACCAGATGCTGCGGAACTCTACCGCTATCTCGTGACCGAATTGAACAAGCTCAACCTTGCTTACTTGCATATTCTGCACACCGGCCAAGACAAGCTGATTGAGGAATTGCGCAAGATCTGGAAAGGCCCGCTTCTTGTCAATCGCCCCAACGCAACGCCAGAAAATCTCGATCAAGATGTCAAAACCGGCCTGGCTGACTTAGTGCCAGTAGGCAAATTGGCTTTGGCCAATCCCGACCTGGTTGCGCGACTGCAAAAGAAAGCTGCGCTCAATACGCCGAACCCCGCCACCTTCTTTAGCCCTGGTGCGGCTGGCTACATTGATTATCCAGTACTTGCAGCCTAATTATCTTGAAAATTTATCCGTCATGGGGTCAATGGCTCCATGACGGAAATTTACTTTTATCATTTAGAGCAAACGCCACTCAGCTCCATCCTCCCCGATCTTCTGCGCCGAGGCCTGGAACGTGGGCTTCGCATGGCGGTAGAAACCAATTCAATAGAAAATCTAGAGCGGCATTCGACTTCACTTTGGGCGGTGGAAGACGTTAGTTTTATGCCCCATGGCTATGGCGATGACGCGCCGCAAATGCAGCCTATTTGGCTCTCCGCTGATGCAGTAAATTCCAATGCGGCGGTCTATCGTTTTTATGTTGATGGTGCCTTGCCTGTCGAATTGGATGGACTGCAACGCGCTTTGATTATGATTGATTCAAACTCCGAGGAAGCGCTCGCAAGTGCCCGTTCGGAATGGAAAAAACGCAAAGCTGAGGGGCATGTTGTCAGCTATTGGAAGCAAGATGAGAATGGCCGCTGGGTCAATCTGGCGTGAGGATTAAATAATTCCCCGCACCACATCCACCACCCCGCGCAAATCTTTCACCTCAAAATAGCGCGGCGCGTTTGCGGGCACGTCTTCATGCTCATGTTCCCAGGTGATTTCAAACGGCACATAAACACCATAACCGCCGGCGTGAATCATCGGCAACACATCCGACTTAATCGAATTGCCCGCCATTAAAGT
>DATCEN010000025.1:0-3727 GCA_036510015.1 Aestuariivirga sp. | reverse complement strand
TGCCGCAAAGTGGATATTGTAGCCGATGCCGCTTATGCCATTTTCAACAGGCCCGCGCGGCAGTGCACCGGCAATTTCTTCATTGATGAAGAGGTTTTGGCTGCGGAAGGCATTAAAGACTTTTCCTCTTATGCAGTTGTGCCTGGTGCCACGCCGATGCCTGATTTGTTTCTTTAGGGTTGAGAGTTTCAAAATGTCTGGCTATGTTGCTGCGAATTAAAACGCGGGCGTAGTTCAGTGGTAGAACATCTGCTTCCCAAGCAGAATGTCGTCGGTTCGATCCCGATCGCCCGCTCCAATTTCTGAGACATTTCCCATTATGGCAGCAAAGTTTGGCACAAGCGGATTGCGCGGATTGGCTAATGAGCTGATTGGGCCAGTGGCGCGCGATCACGTCAGAGCCTTTATCCGCCATCTCAAGGCCAAGCGGTTAGCTAAAAAGGGTGACACAGTTTTTATTGGGCTGGATTTTCGCGCCTCAAGCCCGGCGCTGCGTGAAGATGTTGCCAAGGCTTTAGCGATGGAAGGCATGGTTGAAATTTATCTCGGCGCTGTGCCAACGCAGGCGCTGGCCTTTGAGGCGATGCGAAAAAAATCTGCAGCAATTATGATAACAGGATCGCATATTCCGGCTGATCGCAATGGCATTAAATTTTATCGACCCGATGGTGAGATTACCAAGGCGGACGAAAAAGCGATTGTTGCTTTAGTGAAGAAATTGCCGGTCGAAAAAATTGTTCTCGGTAAATCGCGTAATGGAAATGTTACGCGGTTTGTTGAACGCTACAAAAAGGCTTTTGGGGGAAGGCCCCTCGCAGCTATGCGCGTTGGGGTGTATCAACATTCCTCTGTGGCGCGCGATATGTTGGTGGAATTGCTATCAGCGGCAGGAGCGGTTGCTTTACCGCTCGCGCGGTCCGACGTTTTTGTTCCGGTGGATACAGAAGCAGTTTCAGATGAGACGCTGAATTTGCTGAAGAGTTGGGGTGCCACTGGCAAATATGACGCGATTGTTTCGGCTGATGGTGATGGCGATAGGCCGTTGATCGCCGATCAGAATGGCGAAGTTTTACGCGGCGATTTACTGGGACTGATCACGGCGCGATTTTTAAAGGCACAGGTTGTTGTAACCCCAATCACTTCCAACTCTGGCCTTGATGCCCATCTGCCCAAGGGCACAATTCGCACGAAAGTGGGCTCGCCTTTTGTGATTGAAGCGATGATGAAAGCCAAGGCGCACGGTGCAGGCGGCACTGTTGGTTTTGAGGCCAATGGTGGTTTCTTCACGGCATCACGTTTTAAACTTGGCAAAGCAATACTCTCACCACTGCCAACACGGGATTGTTTTTTGCCGATTTTGGCGGTGTTGGTTTCAGCGCATAAAGCTAAAAAGTCAGTTTCACAACTCGCCAGAGATTTTGCTTTGCCGCAAGCGCGTGGGGGCAGATTAGAGAATTTTGCCGTCGAAAAATCTATAGCACTGGTCAAGAAATTGACTGGTTCATCAACTGAGGCGCAAGCATTTTTCCAGTCTATCGGAGAGATAAAATCGCGCGATACCACAGACGGATTGCGTCTCACATTTGCAAGCGGTGAAATCATCCATCTGCGCCCGTCAGGCAATGCGCCAGAGTTTCGGTGTTATGTTGAGGCAGCGGATGCTTCCGCGGCGGATAAGTTATTGGCGCGCGCGATGAAACTGCTTGCGGCCCAGCGCTAGATATTTTCGCTTATCAAGATATCTGGTGGCAACAACAACGGCGCCAAACGCGGCCCGTCTGGCACAGCGGCGGCTTTTATCATCATTTCGACCAAACGTTTTGAGATGGTGGCAATGGGCGTGCCTAACGACATATCTACCACACCATCGTGGAGTGCTTCCCTTGTGACGGCGGATAACTCATTACAAACGGCAACGATCTTTGGTGCTGCACCGCGCTCGCGCAACGCACGCACTAAACCTTCTTGACCGCCGCCTGAAACATAAATGCCGACGAGATCAGAATTTTCTTTGGTCATTTTACGAATGGCTTCATAGGCTATCGCATCATCATCCAGATTAACAATGGGTTCCATCAATTGAAACTGTGGGGCATGTTCGCGCATAAATGTGCGGAAGGAAATTTCGGAAAGTTCTTGATGCAGATAACGGTGACTGCCTACCAATATGCCGATTTTGCCAGCGCTGCGCGCAAGGCGACTTATTGTCCAGCCCGCAATGCGGCCATTGCGGCGACCATCGATGCCAAGATGGCCAGCGCAGGCGGGCGTTGAAATGTTGCTTATTAAAGTGAAGCAGGGCGTGCCTTGGGCAGTGGCCCACTCCACGGCTTCGTTCACCTGCGGATAATCCAGCGCCACCACCCCTAAGACATCCACTTTGGGCGCTAATTGGCGGATGCGCGCTGCGATTGTTGCTGGTTCCACCTCTTCAATGAATTCCACTATCGGCTTGCCCTCAATCTCTTGGGCGGATTTGGTTGCGCCAACCAGTTCATTTCCCAATTGCTGGTAAAATGCATCATGTTTCTGCAACAAAAATCCGAACCGACGCTTCGGCAACTCAGTGAGGCGGCTCTGCAATAGCTCAGTGGCATGAAAGCCAATGGCCTCGGCTGCGGCTACAACGCGGCGCGCGGTATCAGCCCGCACCGGCAATCTTCGGTTCAAAACGCGGTCAACGGTGGCGACAGAAACGCCGGCCTTTTTAGCGAGATCAAATATCGTGGGGCGATCAACCATTTGAACTCGGTAACATATGATGCAAAATGATGCAATCTGATAGTTTTCGCGATAGATTGCTTCGTGCTTGCTGTTGATATTTCGCACGAAATTGAGCTATGCGCTGCTGAGGTAATGAATGGCGAAAGCATGATCGGGTAAAGATGGATAAGGTTGTTATCATTGGCGGGGGCATGGCTGCGGCGCGGGCTTGCATTAATTTGCGCGCCAATGATTATCAGGGCCAGATCACCCTGATCAGTGAAGAGGCGTTGCTGCCTTATGATCGGCCACCGCTTTCAAAATCGTCAATCATGCAGGACGATGAGCCTGCGCCGATCTATTTGCTCGAGGCGGATATGATTGCTTCACTGAAAGTGGACACACGCCTCGGAATTGCTGCCAGCAAAATTGACCGCGCCGCTAAAAAAGTTTTGCTCACTGACGGTTCATCGGTGGCTTACGAAAAACTGTTGATTGCCACTGGGGCCAAGCCGCGCTCCCTTGGGCCACATGCGCTCACGCTGCGCGATCACCAAGACACTCTCTTGTTGCGTGAAAAATTTACGCCAGGCAAACAGATCGTGGTCATCGGCGGTGGCTTTATTGGACTAGAGCTTGCTTCCTCGGCCATCAAACATGGCTGCAAGGTGACAGTGATCGAAGCGCAGCCGCGCATTCTCATGCGTGGCGTGCCGGAGTCGATTGCAAAAATCATCCATGATCGCCACATCGCTGCTGGCGTTGAAATGTTGGTGGGTGTGGGCATTGAAGAAATTGGCGCACATTATGTTAGGCTCAAAGATGGGCGTAAACTTAACGCGGATACGATTATTGCTGGCATAGGTGCAGCGCCCGAAGTGAAGCTGGCACAAGAGGCAGGCCTTGAGATTGATAATGGCATTGCTTGCAATGCGATGATGCAAACCTCTGATCCTGATATTTATGCCGCTGGCGATTGCGCCTCATTCCCGCATGGGCAATCGGGCAGACGCATACGCTTAGA
>DATCEN010000024.1:0-3512 GCA_036510015.1 Aestuariivirga sp. | reverse complement strand
TAGAAAAATAATCCGTGGCCTCAGGCGTGCCAAGATTGATGAGTAAAACACCGGTTTTTTGGGCGGGAATGGGCGGATGGCCGGGCGGAAGTGTGTGCATTCGTTTCTAATAACCATAATGTCGGCCCGATGCTAGATCGTTAACCCCGTTGATGTATAGACCCCAGCTTGGAGTGATTCTTTGGCCGCCAAGCATGGACTTCGTTTGGTTTTGCATAGGCTTGCTAGGATTTTTTCGGCAAGAAGCGGTTCTGAAGGGTCCAATACAACCGAAGTCAACCACCGCGAATTTCTTCGTAGTGTTGTCAAGGAATTGCGCGAGCCGATCGACACGATCGCGGGCTATACAGAAATTCTCTATGTAACACCGGAAGAAGCTCAGTCGGCACAAAGACGCCGCGAATATCATGAGGCTATGCTGGCGAGTTCACGCCAGCTTCAGCGCTTGATCAATGAATTGGCCGAGGCCTCGCGGATTGGCACTTCATCAGCGCTGGATGTACAAGTCTTCGACGTTGCAGAATTGCTGGAAGCAACTGCCCATGGTTTACAGGATGAAACGGTTGCCTTGCGTTCACCTATGTTTTTGCGCGTAATTGAAGATGTGGAACTGGCTGCTGATTTGGCGCGGCTTCGCAAGGTATTTCACTATTTGTTGGCTGAAGCGATGAAGGTAACATCAGAAACAGAATGCATTTATTTGGACATGCATTGCGGCCTCACGGGTGACTTGGAAATTGTTCTTGCTTGCGTTGAAAATTGGCAGCCAGACCTCAGTTTTGCACTGGCAATTATATCACTGCATGGCGGCCAGACTGAGTTGAACAAGCAAGCATCAAAAAGAAGCGAAGTGCGCATTACGCTGCCCTCGCGTCTGGTACATTGGCCAAAATTGGCCAAAAAATTGGATGTGGCCTGAGTGCCAAGACCGCCCAGCTTGGAAAGCAGCTGTTAACCATGTTTTTGCTATGGCTGATCGGATGGGTCAGTCGCGTTCCCTCGTTTTTTGTATGTTGGCTTTGTCAGGTCTGGGCCTGCCGGCATTTGCCCAAGCACAAGTTGCAATGACCCAAGACATTTACCGCAATGAACCTGCCTCACCCTCGATTGTTTCCTCACCCAGTGAGCCGGATGTAGCGCCTGCGCATACCGCCTTTAAGAAGCCCAAGGTCGACCCATATAGTGTGACTGGATTTGACGACGGCGTTTTCAGCCTTAAACCCACCTTGGAAATTGGAGCCGTAGCCAGCGATAACGCTAATTTATCAGCGGCTGGTCGCCAATCCTCAATAGGCTATTATCTCAAGCCTACTTTGGATTTTGCCACGTCCTGGCCCGTCAACCAATGGACCGGCTCAATTACGGGCAATTGGATTAGCTTTCCGTCCACCGGTTCGGCCGATGGTCTGTCTGGCGAAGCCCATACCGATTTCAGACTTGATATACGTCGCAGCATTTATGCTGACTTTGCCGCCAGTGCCACGGTAACCGAGTCCGCCGCGGGACAGAACCAAGTTCCAGCCAATGCCATTACTTCAAGGCGCGATTGGACGACAAGTACCAGTGCTGCCATCACTAATGACTTTGGCGGCGCCCAAGCCACAGTGAAGTTTGGCGTTTCACGTGCTGAGTATGGTGATGTGCCGCTTTCTGACGGCACCACCCAAGACAATGCGGCGATGAATTACACTGAGCCTAGCGCAACACTGCGTGGCAGTCTTGATCAGCGCGATGCTCCTTTCATGCCCTATGTAGAAGTGGCCTATACGCCGCGCTTTCATGATGAGAATGGTGATAGCCGCAATTCGCAAGGGGCTAGCACCTCTGTCGGCATTACTTTCAATGATGGCCCAATCTGGCAGGGCGATATTGCTTTGGTCGGCTTGGCGCGGCAATATGCTGATCCAAGTCTCGGCACGGTTTTTAATGCGGGCCTGAATGGTAGTGTGACCTGGAGCCCAACTCCGCTGTGGAATATTGTCGCCAGTTCTACGGCAGCACTTAATGAATCGGATATTGTCGGCGTTGCCGCTCTGCCTTCATGGATATTTGGCATCAATGCCACTTATGCCGCCCGCGACAATTTATTATTACACGCTGGAACTTCGCTCACCTTTACAGGCAACGGCAGTGGGCTTGACCAAACCACCACTGCCAGCCTTGGTGCAGATTACATGTTCACGCCTCATTTTGGCGTGACGGGTACGGCACAAAGCACTTGGTTTAATTCGAGCCTCACTCCATCCTATGATGAACAACGATTGATGGCCGGCGTGTTATTGAAGCCTTAAAATTAACCCACTGCCTTTTCGGATAGAATCTCGCCCGCCTCTTTTATCTCAGAGCCTGCGCGGATTTCGTGCAATACTTTTGCCATTTCACTATTGCCGTGCCAGGATAAAAAGCCGCCATGTTTGGCGATGATGTCTTGCAGGACTGCGCGGAAAGCATCACCCAGATCTTCGCGCTCCAGCGCAAAGGCCACATTGGCGGCAAGAAAGCCTACTTTGTCACCGCAGTCATAGGTCGTGCCATCAAATTTCAACCCATAGAAATGCTGATATTTTGAAAGCGCGATCATTGCGTCGGTGATCTGGATTTCACCACCTGAACCGGGCTTCACTTTTTCGATCTCGGTGAAAATTTCTGGCTGCAAAATATAACGGCCAGAAATAATGAGGTTAGAAGGTGCTTCACCTTGCTTGGGCTTTTCCACCATGCCGCTGATAGAAAAATGGTTGTCCTGCCAATCCTGTGGGGCCACCACGCCATAGCGGCTGACATTTTCCCACGGGGTTTCTTCGACTGCGATCACATTGCCGCCGCCACGCTGGTTATAAACTTTCACCATCTGGGCAAGACAGCCAGGATGGCTATTGATAATCATGTCTGGCAGCAGAACCGCAAAAGGCTGATGGCCAACAAGGTGTCTGGCGCACCAAATCGCATGGCCGAGACCCAAAGGTTCTTGCTGCCTGGTGAAGCTGGCTTGGCCGGCGCCGGGCAAGTCTTCTTCCAAAATTGTTAACTCAATGGATTTGCCACGTTTGCGCAGCGTGCTTTCCAATTCATATTGTTTGTCGAAATGATCTTCGATCACGCCTTTGCTGCGGCCAGTTACAAAGACAAGATGTTCAACACCTGCCCCACGCGCTTCATCTACCACATGCTGGATCAGAGGTTTATCCACCACTGTTAGCATTTCTTTGGGCATGGCTTTGGTGGCAGGCAAAAAGCGTGTGCCGAGGCCAGCAACAGGGAAGACAGCGGTTTTGATTGGATTGGGCATTTACGGACTCTTTAGCATTTTTCAATCAGAAGTCGAATGTCTCGACAACGTAACTGCTATTAAATGATTAAATGGTGTATTTGTTCCAAAATGTAGGGAGTTAATGATGGCGGTTTTAGTGACTGGCGGGGCAGGCTACATTGGCAGCCATATGGTGCTGGCGCTCACTGATGCCAATGAAAAAGTAGTGGTGTTGGACAATCTCTCAACTGGATTTGAATGG
>DATCEN010000023.1:0-5588 GCA_036510015.1 Aestuariivirga sp. | reverse complement strand
CCAACACCGTTGCAAAATCACCCGACAGTGAAGGCGCAACTAAAGGCACACTGCCTTTCAAGACTTGGCCAGAGGAGCCGTCGATAGTGATGATGTCTCCAGCGTTTAAGATGAGGCCTTGTGCCGTTAATGTGCCGGCGCTGGCGTCAATGCGCAAGGCTGAAGCGCCAGTTACACAGGGTTTGCCCATGCCGCGCGCAATCACGGCGGCGTGACTGGTCATGCCGCCACGCGTGGTAAGCACGCCTGCTGCCAAATGTAGGCCCTTGATATCTTCTGGGGCTGTTTCGGTTCTCACCAAAATAACGCTTTGGCCTTGGGCGGCCAAGGTGCGCGCTTCATTGGCGTCAAATGAAATGATGCCGGCTGCAGCACCAGGTGATGCAGCCAGACCTTGGCCTATCACTTCGCGCTTGGCGTTTGGGGCTATGGTGGAATGCAGCAGTTGGTCCAGCGCAAAGGGATCTATGCGCAGCAAAGCCTCAGAGGGCGAAAGCTTATCTTCGGCCACCAGCCCCGTGAGAATTTTCAAGTTAGCGGCAGTTGAGCGTTTGGCGGGCCGCTGATCGAGCAACCAGATGATGTTTTGCGCCAGCGTGAAATCAACATCCACTGCATCATGCACAGCCTGTTCCAGCGTGTTCAGTGCGTTGTCTACAGATTGCAGAGCCGCAGGCGCTAGGCTCTCCAGCGGTTGGCTTTGACGCAAAGGCATATCTAAGTCGCTGCCTTGAGCATTGGACAAATACAGCCCGTGCAATTCTTTCTCACCTGATTGGGGATTGCGCGATGCAGCACAGCCCACGCCAGATTTATCGGACTGATTGCCAAACACCATGGCTTGCACCACGATGGCAATGCCTGCCTCATCCTTTAAACCGTGAAGCTTGCGCTGCATCCTTGCGCGTGGGCCATTCCAACCACGCGCCAGTGCTATGATCGCATTCCACAATTGTTCATCAACGGTTTGCGGGAAAGTTCTGCCGCCATTGGCCTCAATCTGGGCTTTAAATCGAGCAGCTAATTCGGGCCCATCCGTGCCGCGGATTTGGGCGGGTGAGTGATAGCCGCGTTCCTCAGCAAACAGGTTGAGTAAATCATCAAAAGCGGCGGGATCGTCACCCAACACCACATGGGCATAGTTTTGAATGAAGCGTCGATAACATTCATGGGCAAAGGCCGGATCAGAGGCCGAGGCCGCAAGGCCTTGCACCGTTGCGTCATTGAGGCCGAGATTGAGCACTGCTTCCAAAGTTCCGGGCAGGCTTAAAGGCGGGGAAGGGCGCACCGCCAAAATCAGTTGCCGCTTTTTGTCACCCAGCAAACAGCCGGTTTCAGATTCAATTGCCGCAATGCCTTGGGAGATGAGAGCTTTGATTTGGTCATGGGATGTTGCGTCACCTGTGGCCAGCGCGCGGCAAGCTTCAGTATTCAATACAAACCCGCACGGCACGGGCAGCTTAAGTGCAGCCATCGCGCATAGAGCCGCACCGCGCTGGCCAAGCGCTGCCGCAACCAAGCTTTCGCCGGTGGCGCCTGAGACACCAAAAGTGGCGATGAAGCTGCTGCGCTTATTGCTCATCATTGCAGTGCAGCAGTAAGTCTAGGCGTGGTCAAGTAATGCTTGGGTTGAGGGTGAATGACTTGACGTTTTTGTTTAGCTGCGCTTTGCCAGCATAAAGGAGTCTTCATTCATGGAACAAAAGTGGCAAAAACGTTTCCCAGTTTCGTGGGATCAATTTCACCGCGATAGCCGCGCCTTGGCTTGGCGGCTTTCCAGCATCAGGCCGTTTCGCGCCTTGGTGGCGGTGACCAGGGGCGGCATGGTGCCGGCCGCCATCGTAGCAAGGGAGCTTGGCATAAGGGTAATCGAAACGGTGGGTATTGCCTCATATGACTATGACCAACAGGGCGAGATTGCGGTGTTGAAGAGAATTGCCACTGAACTTGCCGGTACATCGCAAGGCGAAGATGTTTTGGTGGTGGATGATCTGGTGGATACGGGCAAGACCGGATTGATTGTCAAACAGATGTTGCCCAAATGCCATCTCGCTGCAGTTTACGCCAAGCCGCAGGGCAAGGCTGTGGTCGATACTTATGTCACCGAAGTGAGCCAAGACACTTGGATCTTTTTGCCATGGGACATGGAATTGCAATTTGCTGAGCCGATTTCTAAGACGGTTGGATAATGTTATCATCAAAGAAGTTCGTTCCCTCTGTGGCAGCTAAATAACCAGCGGAACCAAACACTCCCCCATGAGTTGTATTCCCACGTCTCCTCAATAATGGGGGGATTGCCTAAGAAATATTTCTTGTTCTTCGGAATTAGGAAAGGGACTTTACAATGAAAATTACATCGATTTTACTGACAGTTGCAGCCATATCCGCATTCGGCACCGCCAGCATTCCTTCAGCTAGCGCCCAAACTGCTCCTGCAATCAGCACCCAACACCCTGAGTGCAAAGGCGGCTTTAGCTATGACGTGAAGAAGGGCAAATGCGCTCGAACAGTTGGTGCAACATCATATTCCCCAACGCATCATAAAAAGCACCTGACAAAAACCTACTAATGAACACCCAACGGGTGTTGATAGTTAAGTTCCACTTGGGCGATTTTGAATTGTCGTCCGGGTGGATCTTTTGAGATTGTTGACTTTTAGATGTCGACGTTCTTACGGGGCGCTGCCCGTGCTCGAGCCGCGCGGATTTTTAAATCGAGTCCACAACGAATCGTCCCAGCGTTTGCAAAACCCATAATCGGGTGTAAGCATTTAGCTGTTTGAGGTTCTCAAAACGCCAACGGCCAATGAGAATAATAGGGAACACGGTGAAGGATGACCCAATCAGGGCCGAAACCGTGGCTGCCCCCGCAACTGTGAGCGAAGAGGAGTGGCGCAATAACCACTGGCTGAAAAGCTGGGAAGGTGTGCCAATCTGATGATGCGCGAAGCCAGGAGACCTGCCTCAAGCAGCCGCTGCTTGCCTCTGATTTTAAGAGGTGGGTTTTATTTAGCTTTGCATCACCTCGGAGGGATTAAGATGCTTTTGAACTCAATTAAAAAACTCTTGGATGAGACTGGGCCAGATTTGCGTGGCCGCGTTATTGCGGTTTACACCTTACTCGCCGTGCTTAATTTAGGCGCGTGGATTTGGGCTATTATCGCGTTTCACGATCAATCCGCTTTGCTGGGAATTGCCTTAGTCGTTTATGGTTTTGGCTTGCGCCACGCGGTTGACGCTGATCACATCGCGGCCATCGATAACGTGACGCGCAAATTGATGCAGGCCGGACAACAGCCAGTGTCTCTTGGCTTCTTTTTTGCCATTGGCCATTCCACTGTCGTGATTATCGCTGCTGCGGCTGTGGCTATTGCCGCAAACTCGCTTGCAAGCTTTCCAGCTTTTCAAAGTGTGGGCGGCGTTATTGGAACGCTGGTTTCTGCCTGCTTCTTGTTTGTGATCGCGATCATGAACATTATGATTTTCCGCTCGATTTATAAAACCTATCGCAGGGTTCGCAGCGGCGGCACTTATGTGGAAGAAGACTTGGACGTTCTGCTCAACAACCGCGGCTTTCTGGCGCGGATTTTCCGCCCCATGTTTGGCTTGGTATCAAAGAGCTGGCATATGCTTCCATTGGGCTTTCTTTTCGGCTTGGGCTTTGACACTGCAACCGAAGTGGCAACATTTGGTGTGGCCGGTGCGCAGGCCGCCAAGGGCGTATCGCTTATCGCTGTGATGGTTTTCCCGGTGTTGTTCGCAGCCGGAATGTCATTGATTGATACGACAGACGGCGTGATGATGTTGGGTGCTTATAACTGGGCCTTCATTAAACCAATGCGTAAACTCTATTACAACATGACCATCTCTTTGGTTTCAGTTGTCATCGCAATTCTGATCGGAGGCATTGAAGCCCTGGGTTTGATCGGCGATCAGCTTGGGCTTGAAGGCCGGTTCTGGGGCGGCATTGGTGCGTTGAATGACAATTTCAACACGCTGGGCTTTGCGATCATCGGCGTGTTCGTGATGGCTTGGGTGGTTTCATTTATCGTCTACAAGGCAAAGCATCTTGACGATGTAGATGGGAACTCGGGCAAAGTTGCTTGAACTAAATATGAGTGAGGGCGGAGTTATCCGCCCCCCACTTGTCACTTAAAACCGTAGCTGTTTCACCTGAATCACATTCGGCACTTTGGCCACTTCTTGCATCACCGCCTTTGGCACTTCGCCATCGGTTTCAATGATGCTGATGGCATCACCGCCGGGCGCTGTGCGGCCCAGATGGAAGGTGCCCATGTTGATGCCTGCATTGGCTAGAATAGTGCCAACATGGCCCACGAAACCGGGCTTATCATTGTTTGTCACATAAAGCATATGCGGGCCAAAGCTGCATTCCAGTTCAATGCCCTTGATCTGGATGATGCGCGGTTTACCATCACCAAACACAGTGCCTGCAACCGCACGCTCATACTTTTCGGTTTTGACCGTGATGCGAATGTAGCTTTCATAGATGCCACGCTTGGTTTGCTTCACTTCATCCACCTTGATGCCGCGCTCTTTGGCAACAACCGGTGCGGACACCATATTGATGGCGCCGAGCTGGGATTGCAAAATGCCAGCCAGAGCAGCCGAGGTGAGGGCCTTGGTGTTGAGATTGCCCACATCGCCAGCATATTCAATCACGATGCCAGTCAAAGTATCTTCGGTGAGTTGGCCTGCGAATGAACCCAGCTTTTCAGCCAATGCCACGAAGGGCCTCAAACGCGGAGCTTCTTCTGCTGAGATCGACGGCATGTTGAGCGCATTGGTGACCGCGCCCTTGATAAGATAGTCTGCCATTTGCTCGGCCACTTGCAGGGCAACGTTTTCTTGGGCTTCATCGGTGGCTGCACCCAAATGCGGCGTGCAGACAACATTTTCAAGATTGAACAGCTTGTGATTGGTGGCAGGTTCCACTTCAAACACATCAAGTGCGGCACCTGCCACATGCTTTGAGATGAGCCCGTTATACAGTGCTTCTTCGTTCACCAATCCGCCACGCGCGCAGTTGATGATCCGCACGCCTTTTTTCATTTTAGAAATAGCGGCTTCATCAATGATGTTGCGGGTCTTATCGGTCAGCGGTGTGTGCAGCGTGATGAAATCAGAACGCGTGATGAGTTCTGCCAGTTCAACTTTTTCAACGCCGATTTGCAACGCACGCTCAGGCGAAAGGAAAGGATCATAGGCGATCACTTTCATCTTCAATCCAAGTGCGCGGTCAGCCACGATTGAACCAATGTTGCCGCAGCCAATAACACCAAGCGTTTTTGCATAAAGCTCAACGCCCATGAAGCGGTTCTTCTCCCACTTGCCAGCATGTGTGGATGCATTGGCTTCTGGAATTTGGCGCGCCAATGCCATCATCAGGGAAATGGCATGTTCTGCGGTTGTGATGGCGTTGCCGAATGGCGTGTTCATCACCACGATGCCTTTGGCGGTGGCGGCCGGAATATCAACGTTATCAACGCCAATGCCAGCGCGGCCAATCACCTTGAGTTTGGCAGCGGCTTCGAGAATTTTAGGTGTGACTTTGGTGGCAGAGCGAAT
>DATCEN010000022.1:0-3335 GCA_036510015.1 Aestuariivirga sp. | reverse complement strand
ATCAAGCCCGTCATCCGTTTCAAATCCCCGCAAGAAGGTGAAACCGTGATCAATGATCACGCGCAGGGCCGTGTGGTTATTCCGAATAAGGACTTGGACGATCTCATCATCCTGCGTTCAGATGGCAACCCCACCTATAATCTTTCAGTTGTGGTGGATGACCATGACATGGGAGTTACACACATTATTCGCGGTGTTGATCATCTCACCAATGCGGCGCGCCAAAGCCAGATTTATTTAGCCATGGGTTGGGATGTACCCGAAATGACGCATGTGCCGCTGATCCATGGGCCAGATGGAGCCAAGCTCTCCAAGCGCCATGGGGCGCTTGGTGTTGAGGCTTACCGTGCCATGGGCTATCTGCCGGCGGCTTTGCGCAACTATCTCGCACGGCTGGGCTGGAGCCATGGTGATGATGAGATTTTCTCAACTGAACAATTGGTGGAATGGTTCACGCTGGAAGGCATCAACAAATCGCCTGCGCGGTTTGATTTTGCCAAGCTGGAAAATCTCAATGGGCATTATATCCGCCATTCAAGTGATGCTGATTTGCTGAGTCAATTCATGGCTTTCTTGCCACATGTTGAAGGCGGATCTGAAATGTTGGCCAAGATTGATGGGCCAATGAAGGCCAAATTATTGGCCGCCATGGCGGGCCTGAAAGAACGCGCCAAAACTTTGGTGGAGTTGAAGGCTGCCTGTGGCTATCTCTTTGCCAAGCGCCCCTTGACGATGGATGACAAGGCCAAGGCTTTGCTGGATGGCGATGGCAAGGCCGCTTTGAAAGCGCTGCATCCACTGCTCTCAACCAGTCCGGTTTGGGCCGCGCATGACTTGGAAGGCCTTGTCAAAGCGCATGCTGAGGCAACTGGCATCAAGCTTGGAAAGTTCGCCCAGCCTTTGCGGGCCGCCCTCACAGGAACGTCAACTTCACCTGGCATATTTGATGTATTAGTGGTGCTGGGGCGCGAAGAAGCGTTGGGGCGCATTGAAGATCAAGCGCAGTAAACTCTGCGTTATTTATGACAGCCTAGTTGACCTTTATTTCGCAGTGCAATAAAGTGATAATTATAACGCAGGGAGTTGTTCATGGCCGATACAGCAAAGTTGAATGTGGCGGGCAAAGATATTGACTTGCCGGTGATGAAGGGCACGATTGGCCCAGAGGTTATGGATATCGGTAAGCTCTATGCCCAAACCGGCATGTTTACTTATGATCCCGGCTTCACTTCAACTGCCTCATGCAAATCCACCATCACTTACATCGACGGCGATTTGGGTGTGTTGCTTTATCGTGGTTATCCGATTGAACAGCTTGCCACGCAGGGTGATTTTCTCGAAAGCTGCTATCTGCTGCTTTACGGAGAGTTGCCAAACGCCGAACAGCTCAAGAAATTTAATACCACAATTACGCGCCACACCATGGTGCATGAACAGATGGCTTTGTTCTTCCGTGGCTTTCGGCGAGACGCCCATCCTATGGCAGTTATGGTTGCCGTGGTGGGGGCAATGGCTGCGTTTTATCATGACTCTACCGACATTAACGATCCGCGCCAACGCGAGATTGCATCGCACCGCATGATTGCCAAACTGCCGACATTGGCTGCGATGACGTATAAATATCACATCGGCCAACCCTTTGTTTATCCGCGCAACGATTTGTCTTATGCCGCCAACTTCTTGCATATGTGTTTTGCTGTGCCATGTGAAGATTACAAAGTGAACCCGGTCGTAGCCCGCGCCATGGACAGGATTTTCACGCTACATGCTGACCATGAGCAAAATGCCTCCACCTCCACTGTGCGGCTTGCCGGTTCGTCCGGTGCCAATCCCTTTGCTTGTATCGCTGCGGGCATTGCCTGCCTGTGGGGCCCAGCGCATGGCGGGGCCAATGAAGCTGCGCTCAAGATGCTTGAAGAAATTGGCACTGTTGACAAAATTCCTGCCTTTATTGAAAAGGTGAAAGACAAGAATTCCAATATCCGTCTGATGGGCTTTGGCCACCGCGTTTACAAAAACTATGATCCACGCGCCAAAATCTTGCAGGAATCAGCCCATGAAGTGTTCAACGCCTTGGGTGTGAAGGATGATCCGCTGTTGGATGTGGCCCGGGCCTTGGAAAAGGTGGCGCTGTCGGATGATTATTTCATTCAGCGTAAGCTTTATCCGAATGTGGATTTTTATTCGGGCATCATCTTACGCGCCATGGGTTTCCCAACGTCGATGTTCACAGTTCTATTTGCCCTGGCCCGCACAGTGGGTTGGATTTCACAATGGAAAGAAATGATCGAAGAACCTGGCCAGAAGATCGGCCGCCCACGCCAGCTTTATGTCGGCCCAGTTCAGCGCGATTACGTGCCGGTGGGCAAGCGCCGCTGATTTAGGCTGCGATCATACAGCTAATTATTTCGCGTCGATCAAGCTTGCGCCGATTTCGGCTTGCGCAACCAACTTGCCATCGACAAGTGCTTCAACCTTGAACTTATACATCGGCGAGCGTTTGTAGGAAAGTTGTACGTGAAAATGCAACGTATCGCCCGGGCGCACTGGTTTGCGGAATTTGCATTCATTGATCAGAGTGAAAAACACCAGCTTGCCGGCATGTTCTGAATTATGTTCAAGCACCAATGCACCAGCGGTTTGCGCCATGGCTTCAACAATCAATACACCGGGCATGATTGGATACTGCGGGAAATGGCCTTGAAAAAATGGCTCATTGATGGTGACATTCTTGATGCCGATGCAGGATTGCTCGCCATCCATTTCGATAATCTTGTCCACCAGCAAAAATGGAAAGCGATGTGGCAACAGCTGCATAATGCGGGCGATGTCGATGGATTTTTTTTGGCTGGCGGCAACTTCAGTCATGGATACCTCAAATGAAAAGGGCGGAAGTGATTTCCGCCCTTTGTAACGATTGATTATCGTAAGGTCTAGAACCTCGTGCCCAGCGAGAAGCGCCAGTATTGCACAATATCGTTGGGAGCTTTGAGCAAGGGGTAAGACCAATCGAGGCGCAATGGACCGAATGGCGACTGCCATATAATGCCAGCACCCACTGAGGCGCGAAGGTAAGCCGCGTCGTCGATAGAGCAGGCTGTGCAAGTCGCACCACCACTAAGTGGATCCATGCCACCTGCATTAAACACGGTGCCGAAATCGGTGAAGATGGCACCAGAGATGCCAAGCGCTTCCGGCAGGCCCAGTGGGAAATTGGCTTCGATTGTGCCAATTGCATAGTCATCACCGCCAATGGTTTGGAATGCCCCATTGTTACCCATTTGAACTGGGCCAACGCCTGCTGGCGCAAAGCCGCGGAATGAATCGCTGCCTTT
>DATCEN010000021.1:0-4157 GCA_036510015.1 Aestuariivirga sp. | reverse complement strand
AAGCCGTAGGTCAACATGCTTCACCACTTGACACCCGCGGCCTGTTCAAATGGTGCTGCGCCAAAGCGTGCCGGAATGAATGCAAAATCATAAAGTGCAAAGGTTTGCGCTTTTGGCCCGGCCAGTTGCAGGCCACCGAATATGGCGATGATCAGCCCAACCACGGCCCACACAATAATCGGCAATTGCACGGCAGGCGCTGGTTTGGACTTACGAAAATTAATCACGTTTGATTGCTCTGTCACACATCTCTCCACCCCCACCGCCACTTGGCACGCCATCTGCAGCGTAGGCCAGCAAGGTTCAAATCGGGACAAGCCACCAAGGCTTGGCCCAGTCATTAAGGATAGGCTATGCAGGTTCACAATCGCAACGAAATTGAAAGCGCTTCAGCGCATATTTCTCATGCTGGCAGCCGCGCTCTGTTTCGTCATTGGGAGGCTTTGCGCGCTGAGCGCCCCTGCCCTGATCGCACTGAAATCAAATTTGCCGACCTGGCCAATGTTATCAGCAATTTGGCCATTTTAGACCGTAATGCCGATGGCAAATGGCAATACCGCCTCGCTGGTGGCGCAGTTTGCGCAATGCTGGGCGAGAATGTCACAGGCCAACAAGTTCTGGCGCAATTCGATTCGTTTGAAAGCCAAGTGATTGCGCGGGTTCTCAACATATCCGAGGAACGCTTGCAACCTGGCTTGATGCGGATGCGTTTAGTGGATGAAAATGAATCAGCCACAGTTGCCGAATTATTGATTCTGCCAGTTCTGAACACAGCCACAGGCAAGCCACAGCTCATTTGCGGTCTATTTGAATTGGCCCGCAACAGCATTGAAGAGACTAAGGGCAAAGTGCAAATAGAGCTTTTTTCAGCGCGCTTGATCTGGACTGAACACCTCGCTGGAACGCCCGCAGATGTCGCAATTGAGCTGGGTAAAACTGTAGGTAATTTACGGCTGCGCGTCATACAAGGTGGCTTATCGCGCTAGACCAAATTTACTTAAGTTGAGAGGAATTGCGCCGCTAAATTGCTTTCGCATTGGTGCTTTAGGCACCAAATCTTAACCTTCTTTTTACATACTCCCACGTTTAATGGATCGAAATTCGTTTGCTCGCGTTAGGTGCAGATGACCCCCGCGAGACGCCACTAGCTAGGAGCCACCACCGTGTTCACCGCTCAATCTTTATCACCTGAGCATATTGATCAACCCAAACCCGCCAAGGATATTGTGGCGCGCTTTATGTTGCCTGATCAAATTGAACATGAGTGTCACGTGACTAACCTGTCGATCACCGGCGCAACTTTCCTTAGCTCCAAGATGCCACACATCGGCGTGCCGATTGTGGCTTATCTTGGTGATTTAGGGCGTATCGAAGCCACAGTTGGGCCAGCTGTAGAAGGTGGTTTCACCATTACTTTTTCTCTCACTGGTGCACGGCTTGAACGCTTGCAGCAACGCGTGAAGACGCTGCTCGGTGATGCTTCAGGGACTGGCGCTGGTGCGCGCCGCTATTTGCGCATTGAGCCAACTGAAAAACAATCGCAGATTATGTTGCCTGATGGTCGGGTTTATCCATGCGAGGTGATCGACATCTCCGTTGCAAGTGCCGCCATTAAGACTGATGTGATGCCGGGCCTCGGCACATTTCTTATGCTTGGGCGCATGAAGGGCCGCGTTATTCGCTATTTAGAAAATGGCGTGGCCATTGAATTCGTGAAATTTTTGGATGTGCATCAATTCAACAATGTGGGCGAAGAACTGCGCAATTAGTTTGATTGTCGATTCATAAGTCTTGCACATCAACCACACCGTCCATAGCGCGCACTGCGCCCTTGATCTGCGGATTGATGTTGAATTTTGAACCCAGACCGATTTCCACTTCGCGGCCAGCTTCCAACATTAAAGTAACCCGCGCTGGGCTTCGCCCACCCGTTTGCAGGCGTTTAGCGATGCCGGCGATGGCAGAAGCATCACGCATAAAAATTTGAATGCCTTGCGTGATGGTAGCGGCAGCCTTATCCAGCGCTTCAACACTTTGCAGGCGAAGTTTGACTTCCTCGCCCTCAACATCAGCTTCAACCCGAAGCACAACGGCGCGACCGGGTTCCAACAATTCGCGCGCTGCTGCCAATTGATCTGAGAATACCACCGTTTCAAATTGGCCAGACGGATCAGAGAATCCGACAAAAGCAAATTTATTACCTTGTTTGGAGCGGCGCTCTTGTTTCATGGTAACCGTGCCTGCCAAACGCGCAGCCGTGGCGCCTTTGGTCAAAGCTTTTTCTCGGAAGCTGGCATAGCTTTCCACACCAAGACGGTTGAGCGCCTTGGCATATTCATCCAGCGGATGGCCTGAGAGATAAAAACCCACCGCATCAAATTCATGGCCGAGCTTTTCCATGGGCAGCCAAGCGTCACGGCGCGGCAAGATGATTTCATCAGCACTGCCGTCGCTGACACTGCCGAACATATCGTTCTGTCCGGCGGCGGCCTCACTGGCGTTGCGGCCCGCAATAGCAATAATTGAATCCACTGTTTCCAATACTACAGCGCGGTTGGCATTAAGCGCATCAAAGGCACCGGCCTTGACCAGGCTTTCCAGTGCACGGCGGTTGAGCGCGTGGGGCGGAACACGCCGCGCAAAATCACCCAGTGATTTGAATGCCCCGCCTTCGCTTCGCGTTGCAATCATCTCAGCAATGGCACCAGCGCCAACATTTTTTAGCGCCGCCATTGAATAAATAATTGCACCGTCCTTGACCGCAAAATCAACTCCGCCTGCGTTCACCGACGGCGGCAAAACTTTTATGCCCATGCGTTCTGCTTCACGCTTGAACAGCATGAGCTTATCGGTGTTGCCCATATCAAGGGTCATCGACGCGGCGAGAAATTCAACCGGATAATTGGCTTTGAGATAGGCGGTTTGATAGCTGATGTACGCGTAAGGCGCCGAGTGAGATTTGTTGAAGCCATATTCAGCGAATTTGGCGCAGGCATCAAACGTGGCCTTGGCAATATCCTTATCAATGCCATTGGCAGCCGCACCCTTCATGAAGACGGCGCGTTGGTCATCCATTTCTTTTTTTATCTTCTTGCCCATAGCGCGGCGCAGTAAATCAGCCTGCGCCAAAGTATAACCTGCCATATCACGCGCGGCTTGCTGCACCTGTTCTTGATAGGTGATGACGCCGAAGGTTTCTTTGAGAATAGGCTCTAAAACCGGATGAAGATATTCAACTTTTTCCTTGCCCAGCTTGCGCGCGCAATACGTTGGAATTTGCGCCATCGGACCCGGACGATAGAGTGCGACTAAAGCGATCAAATCTTCCAGTTTATCGGCTTTCATGGCGCGCACGGCGTCTCGCATGCCAGCACTTTCCAATTGGAACACTCCTACTGTGTCACCATGCGCCAACATTTCAAAAGTTTTGACATCATCTAATGGAATATGTGAGGCACGAAAATCAGGTGCTGTGACGCGGATCAGTTTTTGGGCTTTTTCAATCACCGTCAACGTTTTCAGACCGAGAAAGTCGAACTTCACCAAGCCGGCCTTTTCGACATATTTCATACTGAACTGTGTGGCAGGCAGGCCTGAGCGTGGGTCGCGGTAAAGCGGCACCAATTCAGTCAACGGCCGATCAGCAATCACAATGCCGGCCGCGTGGGTGGAGGCGTTGCGGTAGAGTCCTTCAAGTTTCAGCGCGATATCAAACAGCGCTGCAACATTGGGATCACGTTCACGTTCTTCAGTTAAGCGCGGCTCCATCTCAATGGCCTGTTCAAGAGAGATGGGATTGGTGGCATTAACCTGGATCATCTTTGAGAGGCGGTCGACCTGTCCATAAGGCATTTGCAACACACGGCCCACATCGCGCGTTACCATGCGTGACTGCAATTTACCGAAGGTGATGATTTGCGCCACGCGGTCTTTGCCATAACGGCTTTGCACATAGTTGATGACTTCATCGCGGCGGTCTTGGCAAAAGTCCACGTCAAAGTCGGGCATGGACACGCGGTCGGGATTCAGAAAGCGTTCAAACAGCAGGCCAAAACGCAAAGGATCTAAGTCAGTGATTGTGAGGGAATAGGCCACCAGGGAACCCGCACCTGAACCACGACCCGGCCCCACCGGAATGCTCTGGTCCTTGGCCCAAG
>DATCEN010000020.1:0-3259 GCA_036510015.1 Aestuariivirga sp. | reverse complement strand
ATCATCAAATAGCCATTGCCAAATCGCAAACATACGAGTTTGGATTTCACATACCAGACAGGAAGTCCGATGATGTCGCGATAGAATTGCACACAAGCATCAAAATTCTCGGTGCACAGAATAATGCCATAAGTCTCGATCTTGAGGGGTGCAAAGCTGGTCATCGTATTCTCTTCTACTTCTCGCCCACAACCTTCTCCCACGTCGCGCCAATAAAGCGCTGATACGGCATACCCGCCGCCTTGGCTTTGATCTTCATGGCGTCTCTTAATGTCTGGTGGTATTCAAAAGGTGATCAGGTGTTTGGCCTGCGCCGACGAACAACTCTTTCAACAGTGAGAATTCCGAACCGACAACCGGAGTCTTATTGGTGTTGATGTCAATGATACGGCCATCTTTCAAGCCATATTGTGCAACGCCGTCCAACCGGTCTTGCCGATCAAACCTAACAGCGATGATCAGCCGGTCTGTTTCCACAGGCTTGAAAAACGCGGTCTGTTGCATCGTTGATGAAATGTAATAATAGCTATCGCCTGCGAAATTGATAGAAGCTGTTGTTGTGGGTGAGCCGAGCAAACCCTCAACTTCGGTTTTCGCCATGCCCGTGTGCAATTGGTTGAATGCACCGGGCTTAGGGATATAGCCACGGCGATCAATTTCAGGCGTGCAGGCTGTTAGACCGCTTGCAATCAGCGCCACGAAAAGCCAAGTAGGGGCTGAAAAATTCCATTTTGTCTTGAGAGCCATGCATACACCTGATTTAAACTACGTATTTTGCCCCGACTTACCCGTGGAGGCAAGGAAATGATCTTCAATTTGCTATTTAGCAGGAAAGCCGATCAGGCGAAAACGCTCTATGCGGGGATTGTGGCAGCCGCGCGGCAGCCTCAATTTTACCGTGACATGCAGGTGCCTGATACCATCGATGGTCGTTTTGACATACTGGTGATGCATCTGGCCTTGGTGGTCATACGCTTGCATGGTGAGCGAGATAAATTGCGCCAACAATTGGTCAATCAGTTTTGCGTTGATATGGACGACAACATAAGAGAGTTGGGAGCAGGGGACTTGGGCGTTTCCAAGAAAGTGCGCCGCATGGCAGAGGCATTTCAGGGGCGTTATGTTGCATATGAGGCAGCGCAGGATTTAGCTGCCATGAGCGACGCTATTGCCCGCAATGTCTATGCAGGCAAGGCCCCATCGGATGCCTTGGCGCGCTATGCGCTTGCAGCGCGTGGCAAACTTGCTGCACAACCGCTCGATGATATTGTTGACGGAAGGCCGCAGTTTACATGAGCGCCAAATCCTTTACGCCAGAGTTTTCACGGCCTCTATTGGCAGACCGAGTGCCGCGCAAAGGTTCGCATGAGCATTTTCAGGCTTACCCAGCTGAATGTGCAAAATTGGCCAAGCGGTTCTCTATTCACGCGTTGCGCAAGCTTTCGGCCCGCCTATTGCTCGTGCCATGGCGCGGTGGGGGAATTAAAGTGACTGGAACAGTTGAAGCTGAAGTTGAGCAAATGTCAGTTGTGTCACTGGAAGTATTTGCAACTCAAAATAAGTTTGAAGTTGAGCGATATTTTCTCCCAGCCAGCAAAATTGACGACAACATAGAAGATGACGCTGATCCCATCACCAATGGAGAAATCGATTTAGGTGAAATCGTTGCTGAAACACTGAGTTTGGAACTTGACCCTTACCCCCGAAGGCCGGGCGAAAGCTTTGGCGAAGAGGCAAATAATTAGGTTGTTTCAGCCCTTGAAGCCACTATCTTCCCAATCGGGTTATTGGAATCAAAGTTTTTGAACACAGAACTTATCATAGCTATCGACGTCATGGGCGGTGATCATGGTCCTGTCGTCACAATTGCGGGAGTGGATTTGGCTGCCCAGCGTCATCCAGACGCACGCTTTGTGCTGTTTGGTGATGCCAACGTTATGGCCGCCCCACTGGCTAAGGCCAAATATCTGCAAGGCAGAGTTGAAGTGCACAATGCTGAAGTCACGGTGGCGATGGATGAAAAGCCAAGTCAAGCGCTCCGCCGTGGTCGCAATAGAAGTGGCATGTGGCTGGCCATTGATGCAGTGAGAAAAGCTGAGGCTAAGGCCGTTGTCTCGGCTGGCAACACTGGCGCACTCATGGCTATGTCGCGGTTTGTGTTGCGCACGTTGCCCGGCATTGAACGTCCGGCCATCGCAGCCATCTGGCCAACGCTGACTGGTGAAACCATCGTACTCGATGTGGGCGCAACAGTGGGCGCTGATGCGCGTCAATTGGTTGAATTTGCTATTATGGGTGAGGCCATGTCATCTTGTTTGTTCGGCAAAGAACACCCGACTGTGGGTCTACTGAACATCGGCACGGAAGAAGTCAAAGGCAACGACAGTGTGAAAGAAGCTGGACGCCTCTTGCGCGAAATGAAACTTCCCCTTCGTTATGAAGGCTTTGTTGAAGGTGATGATATTGGCAAGGGCAAAGTTGATGTGGTGGTGACTGAAGGCTTCACCGGCAATGTTGCGATTAAAACCGCTGAAGGCACAGCGCGTATGATCAACACATTCATGCGTCAGGCTGTGATGTCAACACTGGTTTCAAAGCTTGGTGCATTGTTAGCAAGTGGTGCGTTTACAAAACTGCGCGACAGGCTTGACCCGCGCAAACATAATGGTGGAGTGTTTTTAGGGCTCAATGGTGTGGTAGTAAAAAGCCACGGCAGCACTGATGCTTTGGGCTTTGCCAGAGCCATTGAGGTGGCCATTGATATGGTTCGCAATGGTCTCACGCAGCGCATTGCAATGGATGTGGCTGAAGTGCACGGGATGTTGCCGCTAGGTGATCATCACGGAGAAACAGCGGCATGATCCAATCGATTATAGCAGGCGTCGGCTCTTGCCTGCCGCGCCGCATCATGACCAACGATGATTTAGCCAAGCTGGTAGATACATCAGATGCGTGGATCACCGAACGTACTGGTATCAAAGCGCGCCACATTGCTGCCGATGATGAGACAACCAGAAGCCTTGCCGTGGAAGCCTGCAAACGCGCACTTGCCCATGCAAAAATGGATGCAAGCGAAATTGATCTTATAATTCTGGCAACATCAACGCCAGACCATACATTTCCAGCCACTGCAACCGAAGTGCAAGAGGCTTTAGGCATAACCCAAGGTGCTGCGTTTGATGTGCAAGCAGTTTGCTCCGGCTTTATTTTTGCCCTCGCCACGGCGGATGCCATGTTGAAAACTGGCCAAGCAAAAAAT
>DATCEN010000019.1:0-2629 GCA_036510015.1 Aestuariivirga sp. | reverse complement strand
GGCTCCAACACCGATCCTTATCAGCCAATTGAGCGCGATTACCGCATCACCAGACAAGTGATCGAAGTGCTTCAGGAATTCAACCATCCGTTTGGCATCATCACAAAATCGGCTTCCGTGCTGCGCGATCTTGATATTCTGACTGAGATGGCAAAGCGCGGTCTGGTGAAGGTGGCAGTGTCACTCACGACTTTGGATGCCAAGCTCGCGCGCTCCATGGAGCCACGCGCTTCAACGCCCACCAAACGTCTTTCAGCTTTGGAGATTTTGTCCAAGGCCGGCGTTCCCACCGTGGTGATGATGGGGCCGATTATTCCGGGCCTCAATGACGCAGAGATTGAAAACATCCTCAAAGCCGCGCGCAATGTAGGCGTGAAGGAAGCAGGCTACACCATGCTGCGTTTGCCGCATGAGGTGAAAGACATATTCAAGGACTGGCTTGAGAAGGAGTATCCAGACCGCGCTGCCAAAGTGATGTCGCTGGTGAAATCCGTGCGCGGCGGGGCAGAGAATGATCCTAACTTCGGCACCCGCATGGCAGGCACGGGGCCTTATGCTTGGACGATTGGGCGTAGGTTCCAGCTTACCGCGCAACGCCTCGGTCTCAATGCCAACCGTGTGAAACTGCGGACTGACCTATTTCAAAGGCCAGTACAAAAGGGTGAGCAAATGGCGCTGTTTTAGCTGTGCTCGTCCGCAATATCCGCAGAAGCCGCCTCACTCACACCTAATCACTTGCCCAGTCACGCCGCCCTCAACGCTTTTGGCAAAAGCTAAGCCCACTTCTGCGTTTGAAACGGCCCGGTGTCCCGGGAAAAAGCCATCGTATTTTTGCGCGGCGGCCGCCAACAGGCCGGGGCTCACCGCATTGATCCTGATCCCACGCGGCATTTCAATGGCCGCCGTAATCACGAATGAATCAATGGCCCCATCAATGGCCGCAGCATTAGCGCCCTGACGAATAGCTTGATGCGAAAGAATGCCACTGGTCAAAGTGAATGAGCCACCGTCATTCACATGCGCCAATCCCAACAATACCAGATTGATCTGGCCCATCAGCTTGTCTTTTAACCCATCGAGAAACTGTTTGGGCGTCATGTCTTTCACTGGGCCAAAATGCGAATGTCCAGTGCAGGCCACCACCGCATCCACCATGCCAGTTTTTTTATACATGGCGGCGACCGAGGCTTCGTCCATCAAGTCCACCTTAACATCGCCACTGGTGCGGCCAGCAATTATGATCTCATTACCGCCACGCAATTTAGAGATTGCAGCCTTGCCTACCAATCCACCGCCGCCAACCACCAAAATGCGCATGTTTATTCTTCCACCTTAACGTCTTTCAATTTAGCAAAAACTGAATCCGCATTATAGGTTTTATGATCATCTTTAACGGACGATGGCAACTCAGCAGCTTCAGCGGCCTTGGCTTTTTCTGCCTCAGCAGCGGCGTGCGCCGCCGTGCCTGAAACTTCATGGGCCGGAATAAGCGTGCGCGGCGCAACGCCGTCGCCCACCATTTTGCGCTGGCCTTTGGAAGCTGCCTTTTGCACGGCCAAATCCAATTCCAACTGTGAGCATAGGCCAAGCGAAACCGGATCAACCGGCTTAATGTTGGTTGCGTTCCAGTGATTGCGGTCACGCACTTGCGCGATGGTGTGCTTAGTGGTGCCAACCAATTTCATAATGGCTGAGTCAGCCAATTCCGGATGGTAACGCACGATCCACATGATGGCGTCTGGCCTGTCACCACGGCGCGAAACCGGCGTGTAACGTGGGCCAGCGGTGGAGCGTTTCACCTGTTCATTGACCTTAGAAACGATGAGAACCAGTTTGTGGCTAGGATCAGCCTCGCCCTTGCTGATCTCATCACGGGTAAGCTGGCCAGCGGTTACTGGATCCATGCCCTTAATGCCTTGCGCCACATCGCCGTCAGCAATGCCCTTCACTTCAAGTTCGTGTAGGCTGCAAAGATCGGCAATCTGCTTGAACGAAAGGGCAGTGTTTTCAACCAACCAAACGGCAGTGGCTTTAGGCATCAGTAGTGCGGACATAGCTTTTCTCCTTTTCGGAGCCGAGCGGGCCCCGAGGCGCGAATGACATAACAGTGTCTGGGATGGGTGCTATATAGCGACGCGCAAGCTGATTGGCAATGGCCCACAGCTGCTGGTGGCGGGTCAGTCTGAATCTATGGTGTGGGCCAGAAGCGGTCACCGAATATTCGTTATGACTTCAGCCACAGGTTCAAATTATATGTCAACATGAGGTCATAGCCCGAATTATTCATTCGTCACTCGCTATCCCAATATTCAAGCGACTTGGCTTCATCACCAATAAACATCATTATTCGTGACGAGCCATCTTTCTTCGGGGCTAATTCACCAAGAATACCGAAACGTCCTGTGTCAGGATACTCGGTTATCTCTGGGGATTGTTTGGTGCTGACAGCAAGATACCTGAGCTCTGCTTTGCCCGTGTTGATGATTTGGTGTGCCGTGTCGGGCCCACCAGCGGGACAAGCGATTATATCACCAGACTTTATAGCAAATTTATTTTCGCCAATTCGGATTTCACCGTTTCCGGCAAGAACGTAAAACATTTCTTCGTTGACTTGATGATTATGAAACGG
>DATCEN010000018.1:0-3171 GCA_036510015.1 Aestuariivirga sp. | reverse complement strand
TGGAAGCGGCGCACCAAAGCACGGTCCTTCTCAAAATGCTGACGATATTCCTTATAGGTGGTGGAGCCGATACAGCGCAAAGTGCCTGCCGCCAAGGCTGGCTTGAGCAGATTGGAGGCATCCATTGAACCGCCAGAAGTTGCCCCTGCCCCAATGATGGTGTGGATTTCATCAATGAACAGAATAGCGCCTGGATTGGCTTCGATCTCTTTCATCACTGCCTTGAGACGTTCTTCAAAGTCACCACGATAGCGTGTGCCGGCCAGAAGTGAGCCCATATCCAGCAAATAGATCGTGCAGTCTTTCAACACTGCGGGCACTTCGCCCTTGATGATCTTGCGAGCCAAGCCTTCAGCTATGGCTGTTTTGCCAACGCCTGGATCACCCACAAACAACGGATTGTTTTTGGTGCGACGGCAAAGGATTTGGATGGTGCGATTAACTTCATTCATCCGGCCAATCAGCGGATCAATTTTGCCTTCGCCAGCCTTTTTGTTAAGATCAGTGCAATAGGCATCCAAAGCGGATTCCTTTTGCTTGCCAGTTTTGCCTGGGGAATGTGGTTCCTCACCTGTGGCTTCGCGCTCTTCTTCGGTTCCGCGCACGGCACGCGAGGTGGAAGCACCCGGCGTTTTGGCTATGCCATGCGAGATAAAATTCACCGCATCATAACGTGTCATGTCCTGTTCTTGCAGGAAGTAAGCAGCATGGCTTTCGCGCTCAGCAAAAATGGCCACCAGAACATTGGCTCCGGTAACTTCCTCGCGACCCGACGATTGAACATGAATCACCGCGCGTTGGATCACGCGCTGGAATGATGCGGTGGGTTTGGCTTCGCTCACACTGTCGGTGACAAGATTTGAGAGTTCATTGTCAATATAGTCTTCGAGGCTGTCTTTGAGCTCCTCAACATCAACACCGCAGGCCTTCATCACGCCAAGGGCATCCTCATCATCCGTTAAAGACAATAACAGATGCTCTAGCGTTGCCAATTCCTGACGGCGATGGGCAGCAAGCGACAATGCGCGGTGGAGGGCCTTTTCAAGGCTACGGGAAAAGCTGGGCACGGTGAACACATCTCCTGTTTGGGCAGTATATAGGTAAGAAATGGGGTTTGGGGAGTCCCCATCCACAAAGTTAATTTAAGCCGGTTCCAGGGTACATTGCAGCGGGTGGCCGTTTTCACGCGCCGAATCCATCACTTGGGAAACTTTGGTTTCTGCTACGTCAAAAGTATATACGCCGCAGATGCCCACCCCCTTTTGGTGAACATGCAGCATGATGGTGTAGGCATCTTCTGTGCCCTTGTTGAAAATTTGCTCCAACACTTGCACCACAAATTCCATGGGTGTGTAGTCATCATTTAACAGAAGCACCTTGTAAGGTGTGGGTTTCTGAGTTTTTGGCCGCGTGCGGGTGATGACGTTGGTTTCGCCATCATCGCCGCGCCTGATCGGTGATTTTGTCATCCACCTATTATAGGCACTGCTGAATTCGATTTCAAATTTTACCGTTTAAGTATTGGTTTACCTTGAAACGCTATTTTTGGAGAAGGCGGGGGCCAATTCGGAGTTGGAATGTTAGAGCAAGACTTTAGCCGCGTTTGCCGCAAAATTGGCAGCGGAGCCAAATTTCGTATAGGGCGCAATCATACGGGCCGAACAAAGTTGAAACTCTATACTGGTCCTTTCGGCCTTTTTGTGCGCCGTTTTGAACTCAGTGATGCAGATCTTCAGCGGTTGCGAGAGGTTTTGGGAGCGTCTAAAACCGCGCGCAAATACCCATCGGGCCAGTCGATCAATAGCCCGTTTAAGCCTCCAACCTTCAAAGGTTAGATATCAAGTCCTGATTCTGAAACAAACTGCGCGCGTTGACTGATAAAGTTGAAGCGCTCTTCGGGTTTATTGCCCATGAGTTGTTCAACTGTACGGGCTGTGGCTGCCTTTTCCGCATCGATTGTCGTTACCCGCAATAACAGACGTTTTGCAGGATCCATGGTGGTTTCTTTGAGTTGGGCGGCCATCATCTCGCCCAGTCCTTTGAAGCGACCCACTTCAATTTTAGATCGTCCACCCAAAGATTCCAGCAACCTGTCGCGCGCTGCCTCATCTCGTGCGTAGTGGGTTTTGCCACCTTGGGTGAGGCGGAAAAGCGGGGGCACGGCAAGATATAAATGTCCTTGCTCAATCACCTCAGGCAGTTGGCGGTAAAAGAACGTCATCAATAATGAGGCGATATGTGCGCCGTCCACGTCAGCATCCGTCATGATGATGATCTTGTCATAGCGCAGATCGTCTTCGCGGTAAGATGTGCCCATTCCGCAGCCTAAGGCCTGAACTAAATCACCAATTTGTTGGTTGGCGGTCAACTTGTCTTTGCCAGCGTTGGCAACATTAAGAATTTTACCACGCAAGGGAAGCACCGCCTGGTTTTCACGGTTGCGCGCTTGTTTGGCCGAACCACCAGCGGAATCACCTTCAACGATAAACAACTCAGAGCCTTCAGCCAAAGTTGCGGAACAATCCGCCAATTTGCCGGGAAGGCGCAATTTACGAACCGCAGTTTTGCGCCCCACCTCTTTTTCTTGGCGGCGGCGCAGGCGTTCTTCGGCACGGTCAATGATCCAAGCGAGCAACTTGTCGGCTTGGGCTGGGTGGCCAGATAGCCAATGGTCAAAATGGTCGCGCACCGCCTGCTCAACAATGCGGGTGGCCTCTAAGCTGGCGAGTTTGTCTTTGGTCTGGCCCTGAAATTCGGGATCGCGAATGAAGACCGAGAGCATTGCGCCAGATTGCACCATCACGTCATCGGCCGTGATCACGTTGGCGCGCTTGTTGCCTGCAAGTTCGGCATAGTCTTTTAGTGAACGCAGCAGCGCATAGCGAAAGCCAGTTTCGTGCGTGCCGCCATCCGGCGTGGGAATGGTATTGCAGTATGAGGACATGAAACCATCATCGCCACCAAACCAAGCCACAGCCCATTCAACTGTGCCATGACTGCCATCCTTTTCCACACGACCAGAAAAAATGTCATCCACCACGCGCGTATGGCCTTCAAGGCTCTCTTCAAGGAAATCCTTGAGGCCACCTGGAAAGTGAAGCACAGCTTCATCTGGGGTTTCCTTGTCTTTGATCAGGCTCTTGTCACAATGCCAGCGGATTTCAACACCGC
>DATCEN010000017.1:0-2943 GCA_036510015.1 Aestuariivirga sp. | reverse complement strand
CCACGCGGCGCTGAAGTTCGCTGGTTGAGTTATAGAAATGAATGATCGGGTGTTTGGCGCCCTTGATGCCTTCAAAGGTGCGGCGGATTAAATCCTCGCGGCATTGCACCAGAACCTGAATCGTTACGTCTGGCGGAATGCACTTATGGTCAATCAAATGGCGGCAGAAATCAAAATCGGTTTGGCTGGCCGATGGAAAACCGATTTCGATTTCCTTGAAACCCATTTTCACCAGTGTGTTCCACATGCGCATTTTGCGTTCATGGCCCATGGGTTCGATGAGGCTTTGGTTGCCATCGCGCAAATCCACGCTGCACCAAATGGGCGGCTTGGTTATTTGGGCTGACGGCCATTTGCGATCAGGCAGGTTGATTGGCGTGAAGGCTTGATATTTATGTTTCGGATTGATCATCATGATTAAAAACTGCTTTAGCGTTGTTGGGGTTTGCGTCAACTCCCTCAAGGGCCAAGGCAAATGCCCGGGCGGCCCTTAAGGGCGGCTAAGAAGCAGCAGGCCAGCCCGCAGCAACGGCGCAAAAGGCGCTTTAGCAGTGCTGTTGGCAGAAATGGTCATGGCTTTGAGATAACCGATAAGATGGGCTTACGCAACTGGCTCTTCTCACACCAACTGGTTTGCCTGCCTAAAATCACATTGAGACTGCGCTGATTGTAACCAGTTCAGCGGGTCTGCTTGCCGTAAAGATCAGCAGACGCAGGGCGTAATCACTGAAATTGGTTAATCGCATGGGCTGACGTCAGCTTTTATCGAAAATTGAATAGAAGTATTTGATCTATATCAAGGCGGGCGGCCGGAACAAAATGTAGTTGTCAGACGTTTAAGAGGATTCAACGGAGTAAAAAAGATGAAACTGACAATTCTGGTAGGTTTGGCATTGATCGCGGGCGCAAGCCTAGCCCATGCTGACGGTGATGCCTCTAAAGGTGAGCAAATCGCCAAGCAATGTGCCGCATGCCACAGTTTCACCGATACCTCCAATAGAGTTGGCCCGTCGCTGTTAGGCGTTGTGGGCCGCAAGTCGGCCACGGCAGAAGGCTATGCTTATTCGGACGCTTTCAAGAAATATGCGGAAACTGCGGCGGTCTGGGACGACGCAACCCTCGATGCCTATCTGAAGGATCCGAAATCCATCGTACCCGGCACCAAGATGACTTTTGCTGGCGTGAAGGATGATACCGCCCGCGCCGACCTGATCGCTTTTCTCAAAACCAAACACTGAGCCGCACAGCGCTTGAACCCTCCTTGTCATTGCAAAACGCAAACCGCCTTCGCGCAAGCGGGCGGTTTTCTTTGACCGGCCGATAATTTTCTCGCGTCGCCTTATGAAAATATAGGCCGTGCCGATCGTTACTTGATCCACATCAAGGAACTTCCGGGTCGGACGTGCGTTGAGTAGGCGGAGGGGCAGCATTGGCAAACCCCGATTAAGTCAAGTTAGGAGATACCATGAGGATGAACAAACTGTTCTACCTGCCGCTGTTTGCTGTTGCTTTGGCGACCCCAAGCTTTGCCGCAACAACCATCAACGTGAAGCTTTGGGATAAGGGTGGCACCTTGGATATGAGCAAGGGCATGGGACTGGGCATTGGCATGCACGGAGATATGAAGACAGCAACTATGGGCATCGACATTGACAAGAAAACAGTCAAAGCGGGCAAGGTGACATTTGCTGTGACGAACAGTTCAAAGGAAACTGTTCATGAGCTGATTGTTTCTCCGATCAACAACGCAGATGAAACACTTCCCTACCTCAATAACGAAAACCGGGTGGATGAAGACCATGGTTCGCATCTGGGCGAAGTTTCGGAACTCAATGGTGGCGCTACAGGTGCTTTGACGGTCACCCTTAAGCCTGGAATGTATGCTCTGTATTGTAATATCCCCAACCACTACATGGACGGGATGTGGACATTGCTCATTGTTACTAAATAGAACGTCTGTGAAGCCAACGTTGGCCAGCGCCAGCCATGTGGTTTTTGTTTTTCCGCCCACCGCTAATACTCGGGCCACTTGATCCAGATCAATGCGGCCCGTGTTCATTTCTCTAAATATGCATTTGACATACTTCTTTAAGGAGACCCTCACATGAAGCTTACAAAAATCCTTGCCTCGGCTGCGTTGTTCACCAGCTTGCTAGCACCCGCAGCGTTTGCCGAAACGGTGATAAATGTCACCCTCATCGACAAGATGGGCAGCGGTGATTTGAGCAAACCCCTAGGTCTTGGCATGGGCATGCATGCTGATATGGGCCAGGCCAAGATGGGTATCGCCGTGAACCCCAAAATAGCAACACCCGGCACGGTGCGCTTTGATGTGACCAATCTTGCAAGTGGCCTTGTGCATGAAGTTCAGGTGGCCCGCATAACTGATGAAAACCAAGTGCTGCCTTATGATCAGAGCCGCAACAAGGTAGATCTTGAAGGCTTGCCGACGCTTGGATCCGTTTCGGAAATCATGCCCAACAAGTCGGCTTCGCTGATCCTTGATCTCGCTCCCGGCAAATACCTGCTCTTCTGCAATGTGGCTGGTCACTACATGGCTGGCATGTGGACTGTCATCGAGGTCAAATAATCAAGGCCAAGCTTTGCATCGAATTTTAAGAAAGGTTTTATGATGTCAAAATTGAACAAAGGCAATGAAGTGCAACTCTCGAGACGCAGTCTTCTTGCTGTTACAGCACTCAGCGCCGCTGCGGCCTCGCTGGTTTCTACGGTCGCACTTGCCGATGATGCGCCAATCGATGTGTCAAAACTACCACGCGTGCAGCAAAAGCTGGTCGCCCCGCCTTTCTTGCCCGAACATGAGCAAGTGGCAACCACTGGCCCCAAAATTATCGAAGTGACATTGACGATCGAAGAAAAGAAAATTGTCATTGATCAGGAAGGAACGGAAATCTGGGCCTTCGCTTACAATGGCACAGTGCC
>DATCEN010000016.1:0-2253 GCA_036510015.1 Aestuariivirga sp. | reverse complement strand
TAAATGGGCCTTGGTTCGCCCACGCCAAACTTATGAGGAATTGATTGGGCTTGATCAGCTAGCGCCTTGGCAAGATTAACTTCAAGAGTGATCGCATCTTCGCCTAAATCCTGTTAGAAAAGTGAGCATGGCCGATCCACGCCTAAACTCGATTGCTACGAAAATCCGCCTGCAGCGTTTGGCGCTGTGGCTGGAGGCTGTTTGGCCTGCACTCCAGCACCCGCTGATGGTGATAGCAATTGGCCTTTGTTTGCTGTGGTCTGGCGTATTGTTGCATTTGCCAACCGGTTTACCGGTGTTGTTATTGGCAGGCCTTGGCTTGTTGTTGATATTCAGCCTCGCACCTTTGATGAAAATGGTTTTCCCATCGCGCCTTGCAGCTGCACGAACCTTGGAAAAAAATAATACGCTTCAACATCGCGCCGCCTCAAGCCTTGAAGATGTTGCGGTGTCAGGTGCTGGAAGCACTGAGCTGTGGCAGGCCCATGTGGAGCGCAATCTTGCAGCTATAAATAATCTCTCGGTTGCAGCACCGCGCTCCAACTGGCGACAATTTGATCCACTGGCCTTGCGACTGCCGGTGGTAATGGCCCTCTGCACGGCCTTCCTGCTGGGCAGCGGCGAAATAAAATCCAGCTTTCAATCAGCATTTCATTTTGTCATGCCCGCACCAGCAAAACCTCCTGTGCTGGATGCGTGGCTTAAACCGCCGGCTTACACTGGAAAGCCACCGTTGCTGCTCACGTCACCTGCCATGCAAGAGCGTTTGGCGGCCAATCCTGAACTGAATATTCCAGAGAACTCATTGCTGAGCTTGCGGCTGCAAGGTGCAAGCAAACCACGCCTGCTTGTGCTTTCGCCAGGCACACCTGGCCAAGAGGTGAAGCTGGCCGAGATGAAGGCGCAAGAAAAAGATGGCACCTTCACAGTAGATGCAAAGCTTGACAGGCCAGCCACACTTAAAGTTTTCGATGGCACTCAGGTTTTGGCCACATGGCAAGTCACCACGATAACGGATGAGCCACCTAAGATTGAATTTGTCGACGACCCTAAAGGCGATGACACTGGCAAGCTTTCAGTGAAGTGGCATGCCAATGATGATTATGGTGTCAAATCCGTAACGGCCGAGATTGTATTGGCAGATCAGCAAGACAATGCTGTGGGCTTTGAAGGAAACGGGGTATTTTTATATCCTCCGCCTGAGTTCAAAATTGCCATGGCCAAGCCCAATTCAAAAGATGACACAGAAACTTCACTTTCGGATTTGGCTTCTCATCCATGGGCCGGACTTTGGGTGGAAATGACGCTGACTGCCTCTGACGCCGCCGGCCACAAAACTTCAACCGCACCTGAAAGATTGCGCATGCCTGAGCGTGATTTCATTATGCCCTTGGCGCGCGCATTCGCAGAACAGCGCAAACGCTTTATTCTCTCACCCGATGATGCTCCAGACGCCGCAACCATGATTGGTGCCATGTTGCTTTATCCATTCGAGCTTAATGGCCGCATGGGTTTGCAAATTAATATCGCCAGACTTAACGCCAGACTGGCCAATGCGTCACATCCTGATGATGTGGTTGCCGCAGTGAAAGATTTTTGGCCGCTCATTCAGGCGGTTGAGGATGGCAACTTGGGCGACAGCAAAACCCGTCTGAAGCAATTGGCCGATCAACTGCGCCAAGCGCTGCGTGAAGGCGCTTCCAAAGAACGCATCCAAGACCTGATGAAGAAGTTGCAAGACGAGATGAACAAGCTCGCGCAACAGATGCAGAAGGACGCAGAGCAGCGCCTTGCCGAAGGCGCCAAGCCCACGCCCGGCCCATCAGTAAGCCCTCAACAATTACAAGACATGCTTGACCAGATAGGCAAACTAAATGAACAGGGCAACACCGACCAAGCTGAACAGATGTTGTCACAACTCGACCAGATGCTGCAAAACTTAAGGCCGGGCCAAGGACAGCAGGCTGAAGGTGGCCAACCTGGGCAGGGCCAAATGAACGGCCTTTCTGGTTTGTTGGACAAGCAACAGAAGCTGATGGATCAAACCCAGCGCCTCGGCCAAGGCGGCAAGGGCACCAAGCCCGGTGAAAACAATAATGGTGGAGGTGGTGACTCGGCCGGGGATTTAGCCAATAGACAAAAGGGCCTGCGCGACCAGCTTGGCCAAATGGGCAAAGGTCTTTCGCCCGAAGATGGTGGCGATAAATTTGGTGAGGCCCAGAAAAACATGGGCGATGCTGAAGATGCGCTGCG
>DATCEN010000015.1:0-2437 GCA_036510015.1 Aestuariivirga sp. | reverse complement strand
CAGCATGACCATGATGATTTTGTAACCTTCAGTGTTGATTTGCCAAACGGGCTTGATCAAAAAACTTTGCTGGCGCGGATCAACGCAGTGATTGAATCACATGATATACTTCGCCTCAAAGGTTTTGCGCATATTCCGGATACTGCTGCGCGCTTGCTGATCCAAGCGGTTGGCCCGCGCTTGAATTCATATTTTGATCGGCCGTGGCATGAGAATGAGAAACGCCAAACGCGCCTCGTCGTCATCGGTGAAAAAGCAATTGACCAAATGGCCATTGCAGCCGCCCTTCACGGCTGATGCACCTCCTTGCCACCACATCAGGCACAATTGACGGCGGTGCGGAAGCCATTGACCTAAAACAATCTCCAGCTGATGTGGTGGTCCTATCTGCTGCTGATTCTGAACTGACTTGCCTTGCTGCGGCTCATGATGTCTTGGGCGAATCCGCACCCACATTGCGCCTTGCCAACCTCATGCAACTGCAACACAATTATTCGGTTGATCTCTACACAGAACAAACGCTGGCCCATGCCAAGTTCATCATCATTCGCTTGCTTGGCGGCAAAAGCTATTGGCCTTATGGCGTGGAACAAGTGGCGGCCTTGGCGCGTGAGAATAATATCAAACTTGCTCTCATCCCTGGTGGCCAAGAAGCCGATGCAGAACTGTCGGCATTGTCAACTCTGCCCGCGTCGGCAGTTGAACGGATCAGGCAATACTTTGCTTATGGTGGTTTGCAAAACGCCAAATCGTTTTTGCAACTTTGCGCGGGGGCAAAGCCACCACCACCTCAAGCCCTGCCCAAAGCGGGCTATCATCTTGAAGCACCTTCACCACAGGCACTTATCATTTTTTATCGGTCATTGATCGAAGGCGGGCAAACTGCACCGATTGATGCACTTCACGCCGAGCTTAATGCCCAAGGGCTCCACGTGTCAGCGATTTTCATATCAAGCCTTAAAGATGAAGCCAGCGCTTCATTCATAGCCAAACACATTTCACAACATCCACCATCGGTCATCATAAACGCTACTGGCTTTGCCATTGGTGACGAAAGCAAAGACATTCTGGCCAAGGCTGATTGCGCGATTTTGCAGGTGGCTCTTGCTGGTTCCTCAAAAGAAGAATGGCAGGCCTCAACGCAAGGCCTTCGCGCCACCGATTTGGCGATGAATGTAGTGTTGCCTGAACTTGATGGTCGTATATTTACGCGGGCCATTTCTTTCAAGGCTGACTCGCAATTCCACCAACCAACGCAGTGCCGCATCGTCACCTATCAGCCAGCGCCTGATCGTATTACCTATGTGGCTGAACTGGCAAAAGCTTGGGCAACACTGCGCAGCACACCAAATATCCAAAAGAAAGTCGCCATTGTTCTGGCCAATTATCCTGACAAGGATGGCCGCGTGGCCAATGGAGTGGGCTATGATACGCCCGCCAGCACCATTGCAATTTTGAGCGCAATGAAGGCCGCAGACTATGCCACTGGTGCTTATCCCATGGATGGTAATGCGCTCATTCAAACTTTAATCACTGTGCGCAAACAAACGAGCGGCATGCAGCTGTCGTTGGAAGGCTATCTCACACACTTCAACGCCCTGCCCGAACCCATCCGTACACAGATGATATCGCGGTGGGGTGAGCCTCAAAGTGACCCCGTTTTTCATAACGGCCAGTTCTCACTCGCCATCATACAATCAGGCAACATCGCCATTTGCATTCAACCAGCACGTGGCTATGGGATTGATCCCAAATCCACCTATCATGATCCAGCACTCATTCCCCCACATAATTACTTGGCCATTTATTTCTGGATACGCCATCACTTCAGCGCACAGGCCATTATCCACAATGGCAAGCATGGTAATTTGGAATGGCTGCCCGGCAAGGCGGTAGGACTATCCAACGTGTGCTGGCCAGAAGTGGCCCTTGGGCCTTTGCCTCAGCTTTATCCATTCATCGTCAATGATCCCGGCGAAGGCACCCAAGCCAAGCGCCGCACTTGCGCTGTCATTATTGATCATCTCACACCGCCTCTCACCCGAGCTGAAACTTACGGCCCGCTGAAAGATTTGGAAGCCTTGGTGGATGAATATTATCTCGCCAGCGGCCTTGATAACCGCCGTCTCTCCGAATTGCGCCGCCGTATTTTTGAACTCACCACATCAACCCGTCTTGATCGCGACGCGGGCCTAAGTGGAGATACAGACCAAGACCTCACTAAACTAGATGCCTTCCTTTGTGATTTGAAAGAAGCCCAAATCCGCGATGGGTTGCATGTGCTTGGCACTTCACCCACGGGGCAACAGGAAGTGGATTTGCTCGTGGCACTCACCCGTGTGCCGCGTGGGCTTGGCGAAGGCGGTGACCAGTCTTTGATCCGTGCACTGAGCAATACAATGGGCCTAGCGCCTTTTGACCCGCTCACCTGCAGCTT
>DATCEN010000014.1:0-5531 GCA_036510015.1 Aestuariivirga sp. | reverse complement strand
CCCCGCTAGGGCCAAGTTAACTGTCATCTTGCCTGCGGAAATCATCGCACCATCGCCATAACCCGCAGGATTGGCGATCCGCACCTGTTCTGCTTCCAGCCTGGGCCATGGGAAAAGCCTCACCGCGATAGGGCCAGCGATGGTGACTTTTCGGCCTGAAAGTTCGCCGCCATAGTTTTCTAAATTACCGCGATAAGCGCTCCAATCAATTATGAACGGAGCAGCCAATGCGCCCAGCACCAGCGCCACAAGCACAAGGCCCAGATAAAGAACTGGCGATTTCCAAATGCTCATCCGCCTGCTCGCAACACTATTATGGCCCCGCGTTTTTGCCGGGGTTCATCAGGTTGAACGGATCAAGCGCCAGCTTCACCGCGCGCATCACATCAACCGCCTCGCCATGTTCCTTGGCAAGATAATCTCGCTTACCAGAGCCGATGCCATGTTCGCCTGTACATGTGCCGCCCATGGCAAGTGCGCGGTCAATCAACCGGCCATAAAGCGCCTTCACGCGCAACACGTCAGGGCCATTGCTGCGATCACAGAATATCGCCACGTGAAAATTACCATCGCCCACATGGCCGATAATTGGGCCATAGATTGCGCTCTCAGCTAAATCCTTCTGCGTCTCCACCACACATTCGGCCAGCCGAGATATCGGCACGCACACATCGGTTGAAAAGGCTTCTTGTTGGCCTGCCCTCATCGCCGCAGTGGCCCAGAAGGCATCATGTCGCGCCTGCCAAAGTTTCAAACGGTCTTCTTCCTTGGTTACAAAATCAATGGTCCCGCCGCCATTGGCCAAAGCAATCTCCGCAAAATGTTGCGCCTGCTCGGCCACGCCAGCTTTGGTTCCATGAAATTCAACAAACAAAGTCTGTGCCACTGGCATGGAAAGCTTTGAATAAGCATTTATGGCTTTGATATGTTCTGCGTCCACTAACTCAATGCGCGCCATAGGAATGCCAGATTGAATGGCCTCAATGGTGGTATTGCAACACGCCTCAATCGAAGGGAATGCGCAAATGCCAGCGCTGATCGCTTCGGGAATACCGTGCAGTCTGACGAGAACTTCAGTGATGATGCCAAGTGTGCCTTCGGCCCCCACAAATAGGCGGGTGAGATCATAACCCGCTGATGATTTCCTGGCCCGCGTGCCGGTTTTGATGACACGCCCATCAGCCATCACCACTGTGAGCCCCATGACGTTCTCGCGCATCGTGCCATAGCGCACGGCATTGGTGCCAGAAGCGCGGGTTGAAGCCATGCCGCCTATTGTGGCATCAGCACCCGGATCAATCGGAAACATCAGGCCTTGATCGCGCAAAGCCGCATTCAGTTGCTTGCGTGTAACCCCCGCCTGCACCCGCGCATCCATATCCGCGGCATTCACTTCCAGAATCTCATTCATACCCGAAAGATCAACGCATATCCCACCATAAGTGGCCACAAAATGCCCTTCGAGCGATGTGCCGGCACCATAGGCAATAAGCGGGCATTTTTCGCAAGCGCATATTTGCACCAGCTTCTGAACTTCATCAGTGGAGGCAACGAAAGCGACAGCATCAGGTGCTGCACCTTCATGCCACGTTAAATCCTTGCCATGGTGCTGGCGCACCGAAGCGGATATGGAAAGCCGCTCGCCCAACAGGGCTTTGGCGCTTTCAATAGCGCGCGAAATATGGGCCTTGGGTGACTGTTTATCCATCTTGCCTGCGAAACTATCACAGCGCATAAGTTTTACCATGACAAATGCCAAACCCTACACAGGCCGATTGCAACAGATTGAAGCCGCTTGGACCGATTATAACGGCCACCTGAACATGGCTTACTATCTGGTCATGTTTGACCGCGCCGCCGATGAGCTTTTCACGACATTTGGCTGCGGTGCGGATTATATTAAACGAACAAATTGCTCCACCTTCGTGTTAGAAACCCACACGTCTTACGCCAATGAATTGAAGGCTGGCGAACAGGTTCGCATTGAAAGCCACATCATTGGCTTTGATCAAAAGCGCGTTCATTTCGTGCAGCAAATGTTTCGCGCTGAAAGCCTCTATCTGGCTTGCGTGTTGGAAGTGATGATGGCCCATGTTGATCTCACCACCCGGCGCATATGGACTTTTCCGCCGGAAATTCTCAGCCGCATTGAGCAGATGGCAAAAGATCATGCAAGCCTGCCCCTGCCGCCGCAGTTGGGCCATGCGATCGGCCTGCCCGCAATAAAAAGATAGCCGCCCTCCAATCGTCACATTCCTGCAAAACTATCGGCATATTCGGCTGGCATCGAGACCGCATGACAACGACCCGACTCGAGAAAGGAACAGGCCATGTTGAATAACGGTTACACACACTTCGCCGAAGCATTGGTTTTCGTTCATGGCCGCCACGCCGCCGGAGAAGCCGCGCGCCACGCCCTTTTGTGCGAGAAATCAGGCGATACTGAAACCGCCGCCTATTGGCGCAAGCTGCAAAACCAACTGTCCAAAGAGTTGGAAAAGCCACAGTCGCAGAGCTATTGTTAGTCGGGCGAAATTCAACTAACACCTCACATGTTTGGTGTCTGTCGCAAGACGGAAGAATAGGGAACGTGGTTTAAATCCACGGCGTGCCCAGCGCTGTAAAGGTGATAGCTGAAGCAGATACCACTGGCTCAATGCCGGGAAGGTGCTTCAGTAGTTTAAACCTGAGCCAGAAGACCTGCCAAACATCGCACTATGTCGCCGCGCGGACGGCTGCGGCATCATTAAACCGCATGCAAGGGGAATTGCCATGCACGAACCTAAGCCCGGCCTCACAACAGCCGCACCATTTTCTGATGATGACCGCGACGCAGTTTATTACGCCATCTTCACCAGACGCGATGTGCGCAGCCAATTTCAACAAAGGCCCATTGCGCAAGATGTGCTCACCCGCATTTTAACCGCCGCCCATCATGCGCCATCAGTTGGCTTCATGCAGCCGTGGAATTTCATTCTGGTGCGCAATATGGGCCTGCGGTTGCGCATTAAAGCTGCGTTTGAAGCGGCCAATGCTGAGGCGGAGGCAAAGTTTGAAGGCAAAAGCAAAGCACTTTATTCCCGCTTGAAACTTGAAGGCATTCGTGATGCCCCGCTGAACATTTGCATCACCTGTGACCGCACCCGTGGCGGGCCCGTTGTTTTGGGCCGCACACATAACCGCGATACCGATCTTTATTCCACTGCCTGTGCCGTGCAAAACCTGTGGCTTGCGGCGCGCGCTGAAGGCATTGGCGTGGGCTGGGTCAGCATTTTTCGTGATGCTGACATCCGCGCCATTCTGGGCCTGCCCGATCATGTGGTGCCGCTGGCTTATTTGTGCATCGGTTACGTGGATGAACTTTATTCCACGCCGGAACTGGAGCAAAAAGGCTGGCGCAAACGCATTCCGCTTGAGGAGCTGATTTTCCATGATAAATGGGCGATAAAGTAGTGCGGCTGAGCAAAAGTAATTGCGGCGCAATGCGGTCCCGCCTAACCGCCGTAATTAATTAATTCGGCGTCACCTTCGCCCGGTCCAAGCGCTTTCGGCTTTCGCCAAATTCACCGCCGTGTGAAGATATCGCAGGTTTGTGAGTCAACGATCTTGGTATGGGGTTAAAATATGACCCGTGAAAAAAAAGTCCTCATTTCTGGCGGCGGCATCGCAGGACTGACGTTAGGCATTCTCCTGAAAGAAAAAGGATGGGAGCCCACTATTATTGAACGCGACTCCGAGATGCGTACTGACGGCTACATAATTGATTTTGCCGGTACCGGGTGGGATGTCGCAGAACGCATGGAACTCATTCCGGAATTACGGAAAATCAACTATCCCATTAATGCTTTCACCTATGTTGATAAAAGTGGAAGGCCTTACCTCTCTCTATCTATCGCCAAAGTGCGAAAAGCCCTCTCCGGAAAATATACCTACTTGCGGCGATCCGACCTCGAACACATCTTATTTGAAAGGGCGCGAGCAGTTGGTCTCACACTTCGCTTTGCAACAACAATTCAATCGCTTGTTGATAATGGCACCGAAGTGGCAGTGACTTTCAACGACGGCGTGAAGGAATCCTTCGCACTCGTTTTTGGTGCGGATGGCGTTCATTCGCAGGTGCGCGAACTTACGTTCGGGGCGCAGCCACGGTTTGATCGCTTCTTAGGTTATTACGTCGCCGCATTTAGTCTTGAGAACCATAAATACAACATACCCAACTCACTCGCCATCTATGAAGAACCAAACCGCGCAATGTGGTTATACTCATTGGGCGGAAACAAGCTGACTGCGATGTATGTCTTCCGCCACCGGAACATTGGACATGTTCCTCCAAAGCAACGAGCCCCATTGTTGAGAGAAGTCTATCAAGGTTCGGGATGGATAACGGAGGAGCTTCTCAAGGACATTCTTGAAACTGAGCCGGTTTTCTTCGATTCTGCGACGCAGATCGTCATGCCGTCATGGAGTAAGGGACGCATTGCAATGCTCGGCGATGCTTGCGCTTGCCTCACCCTCCTTGCCGGGCAAGGCTCGCATATGGCGATGGCCGGGGCCTATGTTCTTGCCCAGGAACTGGAACGCCATGATGGTGATCACCGCGCCGCATTTGCGGCCTACAAGAAAGTATTAATGCCCGCAACTGTCAAAAAACAACAAGATGCAGTGCGCATGGCGAAATTTTTCGTGCCGACAGAACGATCATTCACACCATTGAGACGGTTTATAGAAAAACTTATTTTCAACGACCTGCTTATTGGCTTCGCGCTCAGCTTTTTTGGGGTTAAGAGTGTTTTGTCCAAATATAGATAATTGATATTGGGGCATATTTTTTCCAAGCTCCCCGTGCCAACACGAGCACCTATATAGCTGCTATAAGATTCGCCATGGCCATAGACTTTAACGATTTTGATGACGCTCCACCTGCGCCCAAGCCCAGCGGCTTGGCGGCGCGTGCTATGGCACAAGTGGCTCCCTCGTATCTCGATGGCCTGAACCCCGAACAGCGCGAAGCCGTGCAGACCACCGAGGGGCCATTGTTGGTTCTGGCGGGCGCTGGCACGGGCAAAACCCGTGTGCTGACCACCAGGCTTGCCCATGTTCTGACCCAGCGCAAAGCCTGGCCCAGCCAAATTCTCTGCGTCACCTTCACCAACAAAGCGGCGCGCGAAATGAAAGAACGCATCGGCCATTTGATTGGCGGCGCTGTCGAAGGCATGGGCTGGCTTGGCACCTTCCATTCCATCGGGGTGAAAATCCTGCGAAACCATGCTGAACTGGCGGGCCTAAAATCCGGCTTCTCAATTTTGGATGATGATGATCAGTTGCGCCTGCTTAAACAATTGGTACAGGTCGAAGGCCTTGATGAGAAGCGCTGGCCGGCCCGCCAACTGGCAAACCTGATTGACGGCTGGAAAAACCGAGGCCTCACGCCTGATAAGGTTCCGGCCGGTGAAAGCTTTAGCTATGCCAATGGTTTGGGAGGCAAACTATATGCCGATTATCAAGCGCGATTAAAGGTGGTCAACGCCACC
>DATCEN010000013.1:0-3187 GCA_036510015.1 Aestuariivirga sp. | reverse complement strand
GCCAGACGCGCAGCAAAAAGAACTTGAAATCCAGATGTTGCCCATGGAGCAAGTGACCAGAACGCTGGGAGCGGTTTACGAATACTATAAGGAAGACCCCGCGCGCATGATGCTGGCGCAAGGCCAGCTGTGGCAGAGCCTTACGTTGATCTGGCATTCAGCCTGGGCAAAGGCGCTGGGCAATACCGTATCACCACTCATTACCCCACCAAAATCAGACAAGCGCTTCAAGGACAAGGATTGGAATGACAATTCCGCCTTTGATTTTGTGAAACAGGCCTATCTGGTTAGCTGTAAATGGGCGCTTGATATGGTGGAAGCAACACCACTTGATCCCCACGAAAAGCAAAAGGCCAAGTTTTATGTCGAGCAAATTGCCAATGCTTTTGCACCTTCCAATTTTCCGATTTCAAACCCCGAAGTTTTGAAGGCCACACTTGCCAGCAATGGCGAGAATTTTTTGCGTGGGCTTGATCGGCTTGAAGCAGATTTCAAAAATTCGGATGGACGACTTAGGATCAAGCAAACTGATACCGATGCTTTTGAGCTGGGGCGCAACATCGGTTTGACTCCCGGCAAGGTTATTTTCCGTAATGATGTGTTTGAACTCATCCAATATGCGCCGACAACCGAGACGGTTTTTGAAGTGCCCCTGCTCATCGCGCCGCCATGGATTAACAAATTTTATATTCTTGATCTTAATCCACAGAAGAGCTTCGTAAAATACTGTGTTGAAAACGGAATTTCAGTTTTTATGATGTCATGGGTTAATGCATCTGAGACGCAAAGTTCCAAGAATTTCGCTGATTATATGAAGCAAGGCTTCCTCACCGCCGTGGATCAAGTGCTCAACGCTACTGCGGCCAAGAAAGTCAATTCCGTTGGCTTCTGCGTGGGCGGCACAATGGTGGCCACTGCACTTGGCTACATGGTGGCCAAGGGCGACGCCCGCATAGGGGCGGCCACTTTCCTGACCACGCAAGTTGATTTTGAAAAAGCCGGCGACCTTCAAGTTTATGTTGACGATGAACAAGTCAAATGGATCGAAGGGCGCATGGTTGATAAGGGCTATCTACCTGGCAGCCGCATGGCGGATGCGTTTAATCTTTTGCGCTCCAATGATTTGATCTGGTCTTGCATCGTCAATAATTATCTTCTGGGCAAAGACCCAGTTCCGTTTGATCTTCTGTATTGGAATAGTGATGCAACGCGCATGCCCGCTGGTGTTCACTCATATTATCTTCGTGAATGCTATCTCAATAACCGTCTCAGCCACGGCAACATGGTGCTCGACAATACGCGTATTGATTTAGGCAAAGTCAAAATCCCGATTTATAATTTGGCAGGGCGCGACGATCACATTGCGCCTTTGGCATCAGTGTTCCGTTTGCAAGACCATTTCGGCGGGCCGGTGAAAATGGTGGTGTCTGGCTCAGGGCATATTGCTGGAGTGGTGAACCCGCCGGCAGCGCATAAATACCAATACTGGACCAATGACGCCATGGCCGACACATTAGAAGAATGGATGTTGGGGGCAAAGGAAACGGCGGGAAGCTGGTGGCCCGATTGGTTGGAATGGATCAGCGCTAAGTCAGGCCACAAGGTTGCGGCCTATGTGCCCAAGGATGCGGGGCTTGGCGATGCGCCAGGCGCGTATGCGCGCGTGAAGGGGGAGTAGCGGGTTTCTGCACTCATCTTTTCAACGACGCCCGCGCAATGGCCAATCTATCACACCTGCGCAAAACAGCGCCCACCACACCAACACAGGTTGAAGCGCAAACCGTGGAGCGTGATACCACCAACTATTCGGCACCACGCTCACATCTATATGATTAAAGGCATGATTGATATTCGCTGGGAAAACGCAGACTGCATAAAGGGCAAGCCCAATGCCTGCTGCTTTGCGCAACTGTGGAATGAATAATCCAATTGCACCGACGATTTCACACCAACCGGTGAACCACACCACGTCTGCTGGCCAAGGCACAAAACTTGGCACAATGAGAATGAAACCATCAGGGGAGCGCAAGTGAAGCATAGCAGCCGCAAAATAAAACGCCGAAAGTGATAGGCGCGCAATAATGCGTAGTGTTTCTAAAGAGGGCGATTTCATACTCAAATTACGCATAGCATGAGTGTTTGGATCAGGTGACCATAACTTTTGCTAATTACAACTCGTCGGCACTTTATCAGCTGCAAGTGCAGTGATGCCGTCTTTCTTGCCCCAAGCGCCTTTGGCGGAATTGACGCGATTAAAATCCAACCACACGGGATCGCCATTGGCGAAATTCCATTTGCGGCAGACGGTGGTTTTTTGCTGCACCATCACCCAACGTTTGGAATGATAGAAATGATCATACCCCGGCCAGCCAGTCGATTGCGCCAGCCAGCAATAATCCACTAGCTTTCTACTCAACAGTAATTCACAAACTGCACCGCTGCCATAAGCACCAATTTTATAACCCTCTGGCCGCACCAAAACCTTCACCTGTTCAAAGTATTTCACAATGGCGGGATGGATATCGTCGGCTTTGATATCTTCCACAGGCTTGTGAAAAATCTTGGCGTGGTAATACAAGAACCTTCCATAGCGTCTGATGTGGCGCATGAATGCACGATCAGCACGGATCAAATGATGTTTGCGCTTTTTACTCATCGCGTGGCCATTGCTCATGCCATTTTCAAACACCATGTCGCGGATGGTTTGATCAACACCGTCCACTGAGAAATAAATCGCTGAACCTGATGGCTGGCCATTGGCGTGGGCCAAAGTGAGTGCATGCTTGGCATCGACCAGCCCGCGGTTTTTAACAAAGAAACTTTCGGGATCGTCATTTTCATGTTGGAAAACTGAAATGATATTCAGGCCCGCACTGATGATGGCATCTGATTCCGCGGGCAGCAAAGCCTTGCAGGAAATGCCATCTTCTTGGGCCCAATCATAATAGCGGATGACGGTTTTAACACCGATACTTTTCAGCGCCGTATAACCGCTCTGGCCAGATTCAGTTTTAATGGTGTTGGTGGGCTGCGACATATCCACCGCCGTCATGCCGCCGTGCGCAATGCAGCTTGGGCCACCAAAATCCGCGGCGCTTGCCTGCCCTGCGATAAGCATTGCCGCCATCAATAATCCCAACACTAATCGCACAGGCTAACTCCAAAAAGAAAAGGGCCGCAACAATGC
>DATCEN010000012.1:0-3505 GCA_036510015.1 Aestuariivirga sp. | reverse complement strand
CACCAATATCAGTTGCTTCATTCAGTTGAGACGCGACCAAATAGGTGAGGTTGCCAGCAAAACCACCGACCGATGTTACTTTGATCTCAGCAAAAACGTTGAGCAGAAAGATCGTTTCAATCAGGATCACCACCGTGATTGGACGCGATAGATGTGGCAGTACGATGTAACGGAAATACGAAACTGGCCCTGCACCGTCCATCATTGATGCATCTTTTTGTTCAAGGTCAAGCGATTGCAGCGCGGTGAGCAAAATGAGCGCGGCGTAAGGCAGCCATTGCCAAGATACGATGATGATAACTGAAAGCAGCGGCACCGTGCCAAACCAATCCAACACGTGGGACGCCCCGAAGAACCTTTGAATAGCTGCAAAAAGCCCAAACACTGGATGCATCAGTAGGTTCTTCCACACAAGGGAAGACACCGTGGGCATAATGAAGAACGGCGATATCATCAGGACACGTACGATGCCTCGTCCCCAGAACGGTTGATCCAGCAGAACTGCCAAGCCAGTGCCCCCAACGATGGTAGTCGCCAGAACCGAAAGTACCAAAGCCACGGTGTTGAATAGATCTTTATAAAAATAAGGATCGTTGACGAAATAGTAGAAATTGTTGAGGCCAAACCAACCCGTGTTGTCGCTTTGCAAATTATAGCGCAGGAAAGCGAAATAAATCGCGATGGCCAAAGGCACAAGTGCCCAAACTATGAGGGCAACCAGTGAAGGAGCTAATGCCCATCGCCCTACTCTTTGTGCGTGGCTTGTCGCCATGTGGCCGCCTCATGTGAAATTGAAATAATCAGAAACAAGAAAACGCCATCCCCATGTGCCCAACAGATTTGGCCAACTGTCAAGCCCTGCAAGACGCACGGAAGATGGCGCGGGAGAACCCTATGGCGGCCAGCAGAGGAGATGGCCGCCACGAGTCTATTCTTACTTTATATAACCAGCCTTGGTCATTTCAGCGGTTGAATAGTCCTGAGCTTGCTTCAGGGCATCATCAACCTTGATTTGACCAGCGAGAGCTTGCGAGAACAAATCGCCCACTTTCGATGCTATGCCAGCGAACTCTGGGATCGAAGCGAACTGCACGCCGGTGTAAGGCACTGGCTTAACAGTTGGATGCAATGGATCAGCCGAGTTCATGGAATCCAAGGTCATCTTGGCAAATGGAACCTTGGCATATTCTGGATTGGCATAAAGCGAAGCACGAGTGCCAGGAGGAACATTGGGCCAGCCTTCTTTGGCTGCAACCAATTCAGTATAGTGCTTCGAGGTTGCCCAACCTACGAACTTCTGGGCAGCTTCAGCTTTCTTTGTACCAGCTGGAACTGCGAGCGCCCAAGCCCACAGCCAGTTTGAGCGCTTGCCCATGCCATTGTCAGGTGCCAAGGCGTAAGCCATCTTGTCGGCAACTTGCGAAGCCTTAGGATCGGATACAAAAGAAGCAGCAACCGTTGCGTCAATCCACATGCCACACTTGCCAGTTTGCATCAGGGCCAAGTTTTCCGAGAAGCCGTTGCTTGAAGCGCCTTGTGGGCCCGATTCATTCATCATGTCGATGTAGAATTGCAGCGTGTTCTTCCATTCTGGTTGGTCGAATTGTGGATGCCACTTCTCGTCAAACCAACGAGCGCCAAAAGAGTTCGACATGGCAGTCAAGAAGGCCATATTTTCCCCCCAGCCAGCTTTGCCGCGCAAGCAGATGCCGTTGATTCCAGCGGCACGGTCAGTCATCTTCTTGGCAAGCGCGCGTGTGTCATTCCAGTTTGGAGCATCGGCCATTTTCAGGCCGGACTTCTCGACCAAGTCCTTGCGGTACATGATCATAGAGCTTTCACCATAGAATGGTGCTGCCCAGAGCTTGCCTTTAGCAGACAGGCCGTTGACATCAGCGGCCAAGAAATCCTTCGGATCATCGAGCGCGTTGAGTTCCAATAGCTTGCCTGAGCCGCCCCAGATTGGTGCTTCATACATGCCGATGGTGATCACGTCATACTGGCCACCCTTGGTGGCAATATCCTTGGTGACTTTTTCGCGCAGATCATTTTCTTCCAATGTCACCCAGTTCAACTTGATGCCAGGGTTGGCAGTGGTGAAATCATCTGTGTATTTTTGCATGCGAGTCATATCGCCGTTGTTCACGGTGGCGATTGTTAATGTCGTGTCATCGGCCAAAGCCGTTCCTGCCATCATGGCAAGCGCAAAGGCGCCGACGACGCCTGTTACAATTTTTTTCATGAAATCCTCCCAATATGTCTGGGCGATTGCCCATCCAACGGGCATATGTTCAACCTGAATCCAGCGCAAGGTCAAGCAGGATTCGCCGCTGCGGTGCACCAATTCTACTTTTGCAACAGCGAAGTGGCCATAACCTCATTGGTAATCAGGCCATTTACCAAGTGACCAACAAGCGCTCCTTTAATGGCCTTAAGTCGCGACAGGGCCATGGAAACGCCAATCACCCGACGTTTGGCAGGGCGCTGCAAAGGAACACTTAGAACGCGATCGTTTGTCAAACCATCGATCAGGTTACCGCTGGCGTCAAAAGCCCAGCCAGTGATTTCACCAACTGCGCCTGAGCGAATGAGAGAGCGAATTTCCTCGGCCTTAACAAAGCCGTCGCGCAATAATGCGGCATCGTTGTCGATCGTGCCGATGCCAACAAAAGTCAATTCGGCGAGTTCCGCCAAATCCACAATATTGCGCAGCGATTTCTGCGCTATGAGCAGATTTTTCTCGGGCACTGTTGCCGCAATCACCGGCAAAGGCATCGGATAATATGGCGCGCGTACGCGGTCACCGATACGACTGGCCACGTCGAAGATTGAAGCTGAACCATCCGGCGCAATATTGCCGACGAGCGACACAATTTTATGCTGTGGGCAATCCATTGGGCTAACTTGCTCTGCCATTGCACGCAAAGTGCGCCCCGTGCCGAAAGCCACAATGATGGGATGCTGAGAATCCAACGCTTTTTCAAGCACTGCTGCCGCAGCCTCCGCTATCCCGACGGTGTCTGAGGAAGATTGTGGATCAGTGGGCACCACTTCCATAAATTCTAACTCATATTTGTCACGAAGACGGCTGGCTAATTCCAAGCATGTGGCCAGAGGATGATCCAGCCGCACTTTGATAAGTTTCTGTGAGATGGAAAGTGAAACCAGCCGTTGTGCCGTTTGCCGCGACACGCCAAGCTTCTTGGCAATCTCATCTTGCGTGTTGCCAGCGATATAATAGAGCCACCCGGCCCTCGCAGCATCATCAAGGCGATCATTCTCCGGCTCAGGTGCGCGTTTCATTCAGCAATTCCTATTTCACGAAAGGCATTCAGCAAGGCCGTCATAGAGTCAAGCACCCGTGCCGGGGTGATATCAGATGGCAACACATCCGGCTCTTTCAAATGCCCGCCACCTGTAAAGCGCCAAGCCTCCATTGCGGCAGCAGCAGCAGCGCGCAAGCCCATTTCACTATCTTCAATCACGAGACAAAAATCCGAAGCCA
>DATCEN010000011.1:0-5732 GCA_036510015.1 Aestuariivirga sp. | reverse complement strand
TGGCACTGTGCACACCGCACATGGCGAAATTCGAACACCAGCCTTTATGCCAGTTGGCACCGTTGGCACCGTGAAGGGCCTTTACATGGATCAGGTGAAGGAGACTGGCGCTGATATTATTCTGGGCAACACTTATCATTTGATGCTGCGCCCTGGGGCCGAACAAGTTGCGGCGCTTGGTGGTTTACATAAATTTACCGGATGGAGCGGGCCTATTCTAACGGACTCTGGTGGCTTTCAGATCATGTCATTGTCTAAAATCCGCAAGATCAAAGAAGCAGGAGCCACTTTCCAATCACATATTGATGGCCGCAAATATGAACTCTCGCCAGAGCGGGCGATGGAAATTCAGCGCTTGCTTGGTTCAGATATTCAGATGCAACTCGACCAGTGTATCCAATTTCCGCATACGCAGAAGGAGGCCGAAGCCGCGATGCAGCTATCGCTGCGTTGGGCGGAGCGATCCCGCAAGGCGTTCCTCTGCGTGCCGCAACCCGGTCATGGCAATTTTGGCATCGTGCAAGGCGGCACCGATGAGTGGATGCGATTGGCATCGGCTGAGGGGTTGAAGCAAATTGGTTTTGAAGGTTATGCCATTGGCGGTTTAGCAGTGGGCGAGGGGCAAGCCCTGATGCTTTCGACCTTGGACTTCACTGCTCCTGCTTTGCCGCATGAGCGTCCGCGTTATTTGATGGGCGTTGGCACACCAGATGACATTCTTGAATCTGTGGCGCGCGGTGTTGATATGTTTGATTGCGTGATGCCAACAAGATCAGGCCGCCATGGCCAAGCATTCACGCGCTTTGGTAAAATCAATTTGCGCAATGCCAAACATGCAACGGATAAGCGCCCGCTGGATGAAGCGCATCCGTGCCCGGCTTTATCACAGTATTCGCGGGCTTATTTGCACCATCTGATCCGCGCCGGAGAGTTATTGGGCATGATGCTGTTGAGCTGGGCCAATATTGCTTATTATCAAACCCTCATGCAAGGTATTCGCGGTGCCGTCGATGCAGGGCGGTTTGAAGATTTTCGCAGCGCCACCCATGAGCAATGGAAACGCGGAGATATTGCGCCATGAAACTGTGGATCAAAAATCCTTTGGCGATTTTGGCTGACGGCGCTGAAGGCGGCATTGTTGTTGAGAACGGCGTGATTGTGGAACTGGTTAAGCGTAGTGCAACGCCCGTGCATGAGCAGATATATGATGCTTCGGCTCATGTGGTTTTGCCGGGGTTGATCAACACGCATCATCACTTTTATCAAACACTCACCCGCGCTCATCCAAATGCCATCAACAAAGAATTGTTTGATTGGTTGAAAGCGCTTTATCCGATCTGGGCGCGGTTAAACCCTGAGGCTCATAGGATTGCCACACGGCTGGCGCTGACTGAGTTGATGATGAGTGGCGTTACCACGACATCCGATCATCATTATGTTTTTCCCGCTGGTCTTGATGATGCGATGGATATCCAAGTGGATGAGGCGCGCAAGTTGGGCATGCGGATGACTGTCACTCGTGGTTCGATGAACCTGTCACAAAAGGATGGTGGCCTGCCACCTGATTCAGTGGTGCAAGATCACGATGCGATATTAGCCGACAGCGAGCGGGTGATTGGCAAATATCATGAGCGAGGTGCTGGCGCACAAATCCAAATTGCTTTGGCACCCTGCTCGCCCTTTTCAGTAACCCGCGAATTGATGCGTGACACAGCAACGCTGAGCGCAAAGCATGATTGCCGTTTGCACACGCATTTGGCAGAAACTCATGATGAAGATGAGTTTTGTTTAGCCACATTCAAAATGCGGCCCTTAGATTATCTCGAAGATTGCGGCTGGCTGAATGCGCGCACATGGTTGGCGCATGGCATTCATTTCAATGACAGCGATATTGCGCGATTGGCCAAACACAAAGTTGGCATTTGTCACTGCCCCACATCTAACATGGTGTTGGCCTCTGGCCGTTGCCGGACCTGCGAACTGGAAGATGCAGGTGCGATTTTAGGCCTTGGCGTGGATGGTTCCGCGTCGAATGATTCTTCAAATTTGATGGAAGGCGTGCGCCATGCGCTCATGTTGAACCGATTAACCTATGGTCAACGGGTCACGCACATTGATGTGTTGCGCTGGGCCACGAAAGGCTCTGCTCAATGCTTAGGTAGGGACGACATTGGTGAAATTACTATTGGTAAACAAGCGGATATGGCCTTTTTTAAATTGGACGAGCTGCGTTTTTCCGGCGCTGGTGATCCAATTGCAGCACTCGTTCTATGCGGTGCACACAACGCAGATCGCGTGATGGTTGCGGGGCAATGGAGGCTGGTTGACGGCACGCCGGTTGAAGTGGATATTCCAGCATTACGATTTGTACATCAACAAGCGGCGCGCCTTTTCTTGCAGTAATTACAGCTTGTTTTGTTTGGTTGGTTTTGTGTGAGGACTTGCAAAAAAGGGAACATGTTGAAACAGCCTGACGCACCGCGAATGATTGAGGTGCAGGACCTTCACAAGAGCTTCGGGCCGGTGGAGGTTTTGAAGGGTGTTTCTTTGGTTGCGCACAAAGGCCAGGTGATTTCGCTTATCGGCGCTTCCGGATCCGGCAAGAGCACGTTCCTTCGCTGCATTAATTTTCTTGAGTGCCCTTCGCGTGGTCGCATCGTTATTGGCAATGAAGAATTGGTGATGGAGCCGCGCACCGATGGCAATCTGCACGCGGTTGATGCGCGCCAGCTGATGCGGCTGCGCACACAATTGGGCATGGTGTTTCAGAATTTCAATTTGTGGCAGCATATGACGGTATTGCAAAATGTGATGGAAGCGCCGGTTCATGTTTTGAAACTTTCGCGTGCCGAAGCCAAAGACCGCGCCATGCACTATTTGTCTAAGGTGGGTGTATCTGAAAAAATGGATGCCTATCCGGCCACGCTTTCTGGTGGCCAGCAGCAGCGTGTGGCGATTGCCCGCGCTTTGGCCATGGAGCCAAAAGCCTTGCTGTTTGATGAGCCGACCTCAGCGCTTGATCCAATGCTTTCAGATGAAGTGAATCGTGTTATCACAGGTTTGGCCGATGAGGGGCGCACCATGGTGATCGTGACCCATGATTTAGCGTTTGCCAAGACGGTTTCTACTCACCTGATGTTTCTAAACAACGGTATGGTTCAGGAGCAGGGGGCAGTCAGGGATATGTTTTCTGGGTCGCATTCGGCGGCGTTTAAGCGTTTTATTGGTGGTGGTTCTGGCGTAAAAATATAGTAAATTTGGGGCTGTTCCATGAGAAAATTCACGTTGCTTTTTGCAAGCTGGTTGGCATTACTTTTGGCCTTGCCGACGGCGCTTTACGCTGACATTCGCTTTGGCGTGGCGGCCGAACCTTACCCACCTTTTACCTTCAAAGACGCGTCGGGTAATTGGGTGGGCTGGGAAATTGATTTTATGAAGGCCCTGTGTGAGAAATTGGCTGAAAAGTGCCAAGTCGTGGATGTGAGTTGGGAGGGCATCATTCCAGCGCTTAATGCCGGACATTTTGATGTGATCTTAGCCTCAATGGCCATCACCGAAAAGCGCAAAGCCGTGCTGAACTTCTCTGACGTTTATTATAATTCCTCGCCGCAGTTGGCGGCAGCCAAGAACACGCCCGCCTATCACGATGCGCATGATTTATCCGGCAAGCGTGTTGGCGTTCAAGGCGCTAGCATCCATGCTGCCTATGCCGAAAAGCATTTTGCAAGTGCAGGTGCTGTGATTAAAACTTATGCCAAGCAAGATGATGCAGTGGCTGACCTAGCAGCAGGTCGGATTGATTATGTGATGGCCGATGCGTTGGCGTTGGATGCCTTCTTACAAACGCCATCGGGTTCATGTTGTAAAATTGTAGGCACCGTGGCGCCGGATCCAGATCTCTTTGGGCCAGGTGTTGGTCTTGGTCTGCGCAAGGAGGATACTGCTTTGCTCAAACGCCTCAATGGTGCCTTGGCCGAATTGGTGAAAACCAAGGCCTTGGAGAGCATTACGCAAAAATGGCATTTAGAAAATAAGATCATTTTGCCCTCGGCACAGTGATTTGTCGGCAATTGGGTTATGGCAGCAGCTGCGGATTGAGGGAGATTTGAAATGCTGTCGTGGCTGTCATCGGTGTTGCAGGGTTATCAATGGCTTTTGTTGGACGGGCTTTGGCAAACGCTGCTCATCTCGGTTTTGGCTTATCTGATTGGATCGGCGATCGGGTTTTGCTTGGCTTTGGCAAATGGCACGGGCGTTAGGTCCATATCCATTGCAATTAAAACCTATACCTATCTGTTTCGCGCTTTGCCAGAATTGATCCTCATCATGCTGCTGTATTATGCCAGCGATGATTTGTTTGGCTGGGTTTTTAAGCTTTTTGGCTTTGGGCAAGTGCAACTGAATGGCACAACAGCGGCAATAATTGTTTTGGCTTTTGTATCTGCGGCCTTCGCCTGCGAAATTTTTAGTGCCGCAATTAAAGCTGTACCGATTGGCATGGTGGAAGACGCGATCAGTTTAGGCATGGGGCCAATGCTGCGCCTGCGCCGTATTATTTTTCCCATCATGCTGCCATTGGCTTTGCCGGGGCTAGCTAATTTGTGGCTGATGGTGGTGCGTGGCTCCAGTCTAGTTTCGGTGGTTGGTGTTATGGAATTGGCCTTGGCTGCCGAACAGGGGGCCGGTGCCACGAAAGCCTATTTCGCATTTTATCTCGCTGGCATGGCGCTTTATCTGGTCGTTGCACTTTTCACTTTGCAATTATTTTACAAGGCTGAGCAGCATTTGCGGCGCGGGCAGCTTGCAATATGAATTGGAGTTGGCTGCCAGAATTTGCACCGCAACTCTTGCAAGGTTTAGGCGTGACCCTGCTGGTGTTTAGCGTGTCGGTTTGTGCGGGATTTATTGTTGCCGTGCCACTTGCCCTAGCTCAAATCCGTGGGACTTGGCTTATTGCAAAACTAGCCGGTGGGTTTTGTTCCACCCTGCGCGGCACGCCTTTGTTGATGCAGTTGTTTTTGTTTTATTATGGCATAGGCTCGCTGATTGCTTCAGCACCAGCCGTCCGCGAAGGGCTGCCTTGGTTGGTCAGGCTTGATGCTATTTGGTATGTACTGGCGGCTTTTTCTCTTAACTTTGCGGCGCATGAGGCGGAAGTTTTACGGGCGGCACTTCTGGGTGTGCCGCGCGGTGAAATTGAGGCGGCGGAAAGTTATGGTTTAAGTCCCTTGCAAGTGGTGCGACACGTATGGCTTCCTTCTGCTATTCTCAGGGTCTATCCGGTTTTGGCCAATGATGTGATTGCGCAACTTAAAACCACGCCGGTCATTTTCACTGTTCCTGTCGTTGATGTGATGGCCGTTGTGAACCGTGTGATGCAAGACCGATTACTGGTCTATGAGCCGTTGATCTTTATCGGCGTGATTTATCTCATACTCTCGTTTTTGATTTTGCAGTTTTTTGCCATGGTGGGGCGGCGTGGGCCGCAGCGCTGGCTGGCCTAAAATCATGTTCCACCCAAAGCCGTTGGCGCTTAAACTGTTATTCTGATTCCAATGAGGGCCATGACTTATGTATTATTTGAAGATATTGATCCTCGCTATTGTTCAAGGTGTGGCTGAGTTACTGCCCGTTTCAAGCTCGGCGCATGTGATCGTTGCCGAAAAATTGATGGGGCTTGACCCAACGGCTCCAGACATGACGTTGCTTTTGGTTATGTTGCACACTGGTAC
>DATCEN010000010.1:0-8185 GCA_036510015.1 Aestuariivirga sp. | reverse complement strand
TTGCCATCCAGATAGATTTTGTTCTTAGGCAGTTTGAACAGGTTTCGCTTCTTTGAAAATGGGTCAGCGCGATCAAGTGCCAAGGCATCTCTGCGTTTCATTTAAACCTCTCTCGGAAATCCAATCAGCCCCCTGGCACGCGGGGCATCAGATAAATTTCCGCATCGGCAGGCAAAGCTGTTCCCCAGCTGTCGCGGTATATTTCACCATTGATGGAAACGGCAACACCCCGCCTAATGTGTAACTCCATCCCCGGATAACGTTCAATCAGTCTCGCAAACAATTCAGCAATCGTGGCCGCGTCAATTTTTACAAATGCCGTGCCGCCGACCAATGGTCGCAGAGCGCCCCAAAGATGGATGACCCGCTCACTCACTTTTTTTCGTTTGAATCGATTTCAACACCCGCGGCGGTGACATTGGAATGTGAAGTTGTCGCACACCAATGGCGTTCGTAACCGCAATTGAAACAGCGCCAAGTGGTGGCACAATCGAAGTCTCCCCCACACCGCGCACCCCATAAGGATGGTTGGGGTTTGGAATTTCAAGGATTTGCGTATCGATAAAAGGCAGATCCGAGCAAACCGGAATGCGGTAATCAAGAAAGCCCGCATTCTGCAAACGGCCGTCCTTACCGTAAACATATTCCTCATTCAGTGCCCAGCCAATGCCTTGTGCGGCACCGCCTTGATATTGTCCCTCAACATAAGAAGGGTGCATGGCTTTGCCCGCATCTTGGATCACTGTGTAGCGCGTAATCCTTGATCGGCCAGTTTCTGGATCAACTTCGACATCTGCAATATGAGTGGCAAATGAAACGCCTGCGTTATCAGCCACTAACTCGGAATGACCAGCAATGGGGCCGCCCGTCTGGCCAGCCTTATGCGCTATTTCTTTCAAGCTCAGTGGCGAACGATTGCCATGGCCAGCGCCTGTGGCATGGGCCGCCCCATCTTTCCATTCCACTTCGGCCAGCGGAATATCCCAAGTTTTTGCCGCGCGTTCGCGCAAAACCATAATTGCGTTACGCGCTGCAAAGATCGCCGCCATAGATGTTGAGAAAGTGCCACGACTGCCGTCAGTCATGTCATTGTGGCCAAGCGAAGAAGTATCCGCAATGATGCTGCGCACTTGGTTGTATGTGATGCCCATTTCTTCGGCAACTGCCATAGCGATGGAGGCACGCGAGCCGCCCACATCGATCGTGCCTTGCGCTATGGTGACATTTCCATCTGGGGTCACATTCAGATCAACACAGGTTTGACCACCGAAGTTAAACCAAAAGCCGCAAGCCATGCCGCGGCCAGTGTTTTTGCCCAGTGGCGCTTTCATATGTGGGTGGTTCTTGGCTGCAACTAGAGTTGGCCCAATGCCAATGGGGCCATAAACTGGGCCGTAAGAAGACTTTGTGCCCTGCTTAGCCGCATTCATGATCCGAAAGTCAACGGGGTCCATGCCAATGGCCTTGGCAATTTCGTCAATAGTGTTTTCAACTGCAAACGCGGCCATAGGCGCAGACGGGGCGCGGTACGCCGCTGTCTTCGGCCGGTTCACTACGACATCCTTAGAAACAGTTTTCACGTTCTTTAAATCATAACAAGCAAACGCAGTCATCGCGCCGAGCTCAGCCCAATTCGCCGGAAAACAACCCCCATGATAACGAAGCTCAGCCCAAGCTGCAGTTATTGTACCATCCTTCTTCGCACCAATTTTTACATCAATTGAGGTCGAAGAGGTTGGGCCCGTGCAGCGGAAAACTTCATCACGCGTCATCGTCAATTTAACGGGGCGATTTGCTTTGCGTGAAAGGGCCAAAGCCAAAGGCTCTGCCCAAACATGAGTTTTGCCGCCAAAGCCGCCACCAATTTCAGAAGCTGTGACACGCAGCTTATTGGCATCCATGCCAAGCAATTGAGCACAATGGTTTCGATAAACAAAGTGCCCCTGTGTGCAAACCCACATTTCTGCAGCGCCATCAGATGAAACCGAAGCCAAAACAGAATGTGGCTCAATGTAGCCTTGGTGTGTTTGTTCTGTCTTATATGACTTTGCAACCACGACGTCGGCTTCTTTAAAGCCCGCGACGACATTGCCGTGGCCAAACTCTCCATGTTTGTTCCAATTGGAATAAGCGGTAGGTCTTTCGGGTAAGCCTTCGGTGTAAATGTATTCATGCAAAATTGGCGCGCCATGTTTCAACGCCTCATCCACATCAGTCACATGGGGCAGAATTTTGTAAGTCACATTTATCAGCTTCAATGCTTTTCGAGCAGTGGCAGCATCAATCGCAGCGACTGCCGCAACAGCGTGGCCATCATAAAGAGCTTTGCCTCGCGCCATGCAATTTTCGAGTATGTCCATCATTGCACGATCACCGCCCGTGTGGTCAGGCAAATCCGCTGAAGTAATGATTGCTTTTACGCCAGGCAACTGTTCGGCTTTGGAGGTATCAATCTTCAGAATTTTGGCATGCGCATGCGGAGAGCGCAAAACCAATCCGAAAAGTTGGCCTGGCATTGACGCATCAGCGCCGTATCGTGCGCGGCCGGTCACTTTGTCAACGCCATCGGGGCGCGGAACCCGTGTACCGATAACTTTGAATTTCTTTTCGACCAACTTTGGGTTCATGGAATCGAGTGACATCTTCAGCCTCGCATTTCTTTTGCAGCCGCTTGGACGGCGCGTACAATCTTGTCATAGCCAGTGCAGCGGCAGAGATTACCAGCAAGCCCAAAACGAATCTCTTCTTCGGACGGATCGGGATTTTTACGCAGTAGTGCTTGCGCCGCTATCAGGAAACCTGGGGTACAGATTCCACATTGCAGAGCCGCATGGTCAATGAAGTTCTGTTGTAAAGGATGCAAAGTGCCGCCGTCGGCCATGCCTTCAATTGTCTCAACCTTCCTGCCGTTCATCTCTGCGCCAAGCACAAGGCATGAGCAAACCAGCCGCCCGTCAAGGATCACTGAACAGGCCCCGCAATCGCCAGTGCCGCAGCCTTCCTTGGCACCTGTCAACCCAAGGCGGTTGCGCAATACATCAAGCAATACTTCATCTTCCGGGCAGGTGAATTCGACGTTATCGCCATTCACATTAGCATGAACATGAACACCCATTATTTTCCTCCGGCGCGAGTATATGCAGTTTCAGCAGCGCGACGTGCTAGGACACCGGCTACTTGTGTACGGAACTCAACAGTACCGCGTTTGTCATCAATTGGTTTGCACGCTGCTGAACAAGCCGCAGCAAGTTTGGCTTTGGCCGCATCGTCAAGTTTAGTGCCGATGATCGCCTTAGCTGCGTCCTTTACCAGTATTGCGGTTATGGCCACTGCCCCCAAGGCGACACGCGCCTTGGTGATCACGCCTTTTGCATCAAGACTCAAATTCACCGCGCAAGACACAACGGCGATATCCATTTCCGATCGTGGAATGAAGCGCAAATAAGCATCACCTGAACGAACCGCCTTTTTGGGCAATTCAATCGCAGTAATGAGTTCACCCTTTTTTAGATTTGTCCGCCCAACACCAGTTGGCACATCTTCCACCGCTAATTTGCGGCTACCCTTTGGACCCAGAATTATTACTTTTGCACTTGCTGTCATGAGTGCAGGCACACTATCGGCCGCCGGCGATGCATTGCAGAGATTACCGACTATCGTGCACCGTCCTTGAACTTGTTTGGAACCGATCACAGAAGCAGCCTCGACCACACCCGGCCAAGCCATCGCCAAGGCCTTATTTTCGGATAAGGCTGCACATGGAACCGCAGCACCAATGACGAATCCTGAAGCGGTTTTCTTGATCTGCTTCATTGCACCAATTAATTTGATATCGACGATCAGATCCGGCTCAACCACACCAGATTTCATTTTGACTAACAAATCAGTTCCACCCGCCAGTATGAACGATTTGCCCTTTTCGTTAGCAAGCAATAACGCGGCCTCTTTAGCCGACTTTGGCTGCACAAATCTCATCCAACTTTACCTCAATTTGAAAGTTTTAAACGCTCGTCGTTGGTTGTTGACCAGCCGATTACTATTCATCGATCTTCTTGCCCATAATGGCAAGCGCTTGTTGATAAACCGAAGCTGCATTCCAACCCTGCAACGCAGCGAAGTTTGCTTCGCCTGGCTGATAGCCAGCGCCGCGTCTCCAGCCATGACCTTTCAGGAAATTAGCGGTTGACATCAGTGCATTACTTTTTTCAGTGAGTGACCCGCCAACGCCATAGGCGAGTATGTTTTTTGCCATAAATTGGGTCTGCCCAACTTCGCCATACATAGCACCAATCGACCCACTGGATAGCACGCCCCGATCAACCAATTTCAAAGCGGCGAGCAGCTCCTCCGTAAAATAGGCTTGGCGGCGGCAGTCATAGGCTAAGGATGCAACCGCTGAGACGGCATTCTGATTTCCGGATATCGCACCAAAGCCAGTCTCCATACCCCAGATGGCAATGATTGGCCCAGCTGGAACACCATATTGTTGTTCAATCCGTGAAAACAGCGCCGCATTTTGCACTTTAAGCGAGCGACCTCTGGCAATGATTGTGGAAGCGCCACGCACGCGCATAAAGGCATCGAGCGATAGTTTGAAGCTCTTCTGATGGCGATCAACATAAATGGTTTTCGTCGCATAATGCGTTCCTGCCAGAGCAGATAGACCAGCCGAACCAATTCCAGCAGCTTTTGCTTCTGGCGCAAACGCTGACTTCCACGCCTCAAATCCACTGGCATCACTTCCGCATTTTGCAGCTTGTGCGTATGAAACTGACAGCAACGAAGCTACCGCGATTGCAAAAAACCTTTTGTACATTAACTTTCACCCATTTTGCCCGCATTCAAATTGCGCCGCGAACATCCCAGCGTCAACCATCTTGCAGTTTCGTTCTGCCTAGTGTATCAATCGTTCTATATAACGAACGAGGTCTATATGACATTGAATTCACACGGACTTTTCGCAGAACGAGTCACGGAAGTTAAGCATTATACCGATCGTCTATTTCGGTTTCGTGTCACGCGTCCTCAAAGCCTGCGTTTCCGCTCGGGTGAATTTGTTATGCTTGGCCTGCCCTCCGACGGCAAGCCTTTACTGCGTGCATATTCTATTGCCAGCCCAAGTTGGGATGAGAGTTTGGAATTTTTCTCCATTAAGGTGCCAGGTGGGCCGCTGACCGAAAAATTGCAGAACATTAAACCAGGGGATGAAATTCTGCTGCGCCCAAAAACCACTGGTACTTTGGTTCATGATGCACTCACCCCTGGCAAACGTTTGTTCATGTTGTCAACTGGCACAGGCATAGCTCCGTTCATTTCCATCATGCGCGACCCCGAGACCTATGAAAAGTTCGAAAATTTGATCCTCACTCACACATGCCGCTCTGTTGCGGAATTGCAATATGGATTTGAGTGTGTTGAAGAAACCAAAAACGATCCATTGATTGGGGAACTTGCCCGAGAACATCTCCTACATTTTGCCTCCACAACGCGTGAAGCAAGCGCCAACCAAGGGCGTATCACTCAGTTAATGCAAGATAGGAGTTTTTTCAAGGCGCTGAATTTAGAATTTTTGGATCCCGCCTATGACCGCATTATGCTTTGTGGCTCTATGGCGATGATTAAGGATGTGAAATCCATCATCGAACCATTAGGCTTTATTGAAGGATCAAACCATCAGCCGGGCACATTCGTCATTGAACGCGCCTTTGTTGGTTAGTAATCATTTTAGCAACTTGCGATTAGCCAGATTTCTCATGAAATCCATTAAACCAAAATTCCAGCTCGCGGCCTTATCAGTGTAAACCACGCGGTTGCGCAATGTTCCTAATAACGGTGTTGAGATTTCCACGATGTCCCCCTGCTTGTGGGTAAAACCTTTGCCGACTGCACCGCGGTCCGCCACCGGCGCAAACATAGTGCCGAGATAGACCACGAGCCCATCTGGATAATGATGATTGGCATTGATGGCGTGGGAAACAATTTCCGTTGGGTCGCGGCTGATGAGTGCCATATTTGAATGGCCCTGCATCACAAAGCCGTCCTCGCCCGTCACCTTCATTTCAAGTTCAGCTTGCCGGATTTGATTCAGTCCAAAGGACTTATCGAAGAATCTAATAAAAGGGCCAAGCGAGGCAGAGGCGTTATTGTCTTTGGCCTTGCCGAGCAGAAGGGCAGAGCGACCTTCAAAGTCTCGCAAGTTCACATCATTACCCAATGTCGCGCCGACGATTAAGCCCTTGGAAGAAACCACCATCACCAATTCAGGCTCTGGGTTGTTCCAAGATGACTGTGGGTGTATTCCTACTTCCATATTATGGCCAACTGAAGACAACACCGGTGCCTTGGTGAAGATTTCTGCATCAGGCCCAATGCCCACTTCGAGATATTGGCTCCATGCCCCCGCCTTAATGAGAGCCGCCTTCAATTCCATGGCCGCGGGCGACCCCGGTTTGATGGCATGAAGATCACCACCCACTAATTCATTGATCTTGGCCCGGATGCCTTGGGCTGCTGATGCATCCCCTCGGGCTTTTTCTTCGATCACACGTTCAATCATCGACGCTGCAAAAGTAACACCCGCCGCCTTGATCACTTGCAGATCAATCGGAGATAAAAGCCAAGGCCTCGCATTCTTGCGCCGCTTAGGATCGGCATTGGCCATAATCTCGGCCACTGGTCCTAGCTTCTTACCCGTGGTGCGCTTTAAAGCAGAAGCAGGATTCTTGGTCTCGCACAGATCGCGCATGGCGGGAAAGCTTCGGGTGATATCAACTGCCACATCCCCTTCCACCTTTATGACGGCAGGCCCTACTTTGGGCAGCCACACCAGCCCAGCGAGAGTGGCGTTGGAGGGTAGATCTGATATGGGCATAGGCAATCACCTTTCAAGGCCAGCTTGCCAAGGCATATCATAATTCGCAATGGCTTAATCTTTGCGTGGCAAACCAAGAATATCATGCGTTCATGTCAACACCAACTGATGAGCAATAAGCCGTGAGCATCGCGCGCCGCCTTTTTACCACGTCTGCCATCATGTTTGCAGGCCGCCTATTTGGTGCTGGCGTGATGTTTGCCGTGCAAGCCGGCATTGCGCGGTTGATGGGAGCTGAAAGCTTAGGCCAATATGCAGTAGCCGTTTCAACGATGAACCTGGTGGCCGTGGCTTTGCCTCTGGGCTTTCCTGTTGTGGCCAATTATTTCGCACCCGAATATGCCTCGCGCGGCCATGGTGCACCGTTGCGACGTTTTTTCAAACAGGCCAGTTTGCAGGCCATCGTCATAGGCGTTTTAGCATATTTCTTAGGCCCGCCGATATTAAGCCACATGGGTGGCGTGGCGGCGGACTTGGCCCAGCATTGGCAACCAGTTGCGCTGACCGCCATTGCACTCTCGTTCCTGACTTTAACTGGCGCAATCATCATCGCCTTCAAGCGACCCATCGTGGCTTTGACGGGCGATGGAATTGCGCGCCCACTTATTGTGGCGGCAGCTTTCGGCCTGGCTTATTGGTATGCAAGCGCAGATAGAGTGCTTAGCCTTCTATGGTTTTCCTGCATCGGAACAGCTGCATTGGCTGCAGTGTTTGTATGGATCTCCTGGCGCTATATCATTGCTGTGCCACGGCTTGAGGCCACTGATAGTGAACATAAGCGCTGGTGGTATTATGCATTGCCTTGGGCACTGCTGGCTTTGGTTGGTGATTATTTTTTCGATTTCGATTTGCTTATGCTGTCGCGGCAATTACCATATGAAGAGCTTGCCGTTTTCGGCGTCACAACGCGGTTGTTCAGCCTTGCTGCCTTTGGCGTGACCGCAGTTTATTCAATCAGCCTGCCACATTTATTTGAAGCTGAGCTGAAAGGCCTGCCCGGCGCATTGGTGGAGCGCATCCAACACACCAACATTGCCGCCACTGGAACGGCCGTGGCCATGTTGCTGGGCACAATCATTGTGGCTCCATTTGTTTTCATGGTGATGGGGCCAGCCTTCGCCAAGGCCACTGGTCCCTTAGCGATTTTATGCGCGGCACTTTTGATCCGCAGCATCTTTGGCCCCGGCGCATTGATATTGTCAATGGCGCAAAAGCCTTATCTGCCGCTGATCCCCATGGCGATTGGATTGGTTTCAGCATTGATCGGCAATGCAGTTTTGGTGCCGATGTATGGACTTTATGGCGCAACGATTT
>DATCEN010000009.1:0-3013 GCA_036510015.1 Aestuariivirga sp. | reverse complement strand
CATTTAATTATTCTACCCACCAATACCGAACTCAGTGTGTAAAACGAATCTTTCAATTTTCCATGCCAATAGCCCCCTTGAGTGTGGCGCGAACTTAGCTGCAAATATATTTTGCGCAACAGGCTGGGTGACGACATTTTTCTTGACATTGTTCCCGTAATGTTCTAGGGCGGAATTGTTCCCCCTCACCAAGGGTCTCGTTCGCGACGGTGGTCGAGGCGAGGGGGCAGGCTTTCAGTTTCTTTTGCTGAAGGCCTGGGCCGATAACCATCTCGGTTATTGGTTTAATACAGTTCTGCTGAAGGCACGAAACGTGGTGCTTTCACCGGATGATTGTTGATCTACCCCGGTTACTATGGGCCGGGCTGTCGTAAGGCAGGTCGTTTACGGATCGCAGTGGCCACCATGTGGTCATGCCAATCTGGGGTTCGTCCTCTAGGCGTGTTCAAGGATAAATAATCAGACCCTGTTCAAAGCGCGTGGTGAGTACCGCGCCTTCTACCCAGCGACCCTAAATAAGGTCGCAACCGCGTGAGAAATCCACGCGCTTCCTTTACCTCGCCGAAGCCCATTTGGGCGAAGGCGGGTTCTACCCTAGGCCTCGCATGACACGAGGCCCACTAAGCGGATAGCTATGCGCTGCCCTCATTGCTGTTTGACATTTTGAATCAGAATCCAAAACCTCCCCCTCAGTCGTCACCCTGCGAAGGCAGGGGCCCAGCTTCTCCGCCACTGAGCCCGCGATAAGTAGCTGGGTGCCTGCCTTCGCAGGCATAACGGCGGAGGGGTCGGAAATAGAAAAATTATCCCCCCTTTAAATCCCGAGTAAATTAGTCTATATTAGTCCCATGTTCATTCAAACCGAAGCCACGCCGAACCCGGCGACTCTCAAATTCATTCCCGGCAAGCCTGTGCTGCCGGGCTCAACGCGTGAATATCGTAAAGCTGCTGATGCGCTTGAAAGCCCTTTGGCTGAAAAGCTCTTTTCAGTGTCTGGCGTTTCTGGCGTGTTCCTCGGCCATGATTTTATCACCATCACCAAAGGTGCTGGCGATTGGCAACATTTGAAGCCGGCAATCCTTGGCACCATCATGGATCACTATGTTTCAGGTGCGCCCATTTTGGCAGGCGAGGCCAAGATCGAACAAGCTGGCGGCGAAGAATTTTTCGCTGACGAACACAGTGAGATCGTCAAGACGATTAAAGACCTGCTCGACAGCCGTGTTAGGCCCGCTGTGGCGCAAGATGGCGGCGACATCACGTTCAAAGGTTTTAAAGAAGGCGTGGTCTATCTCAACATGAAGGGCTCTTGCGCTGGTTGTCCCTCATCCACCGCCACGCTGAAACATGGCATTGAAAACCTGCTGAAGCATTTTGTGCCTGAGGTTTCAGAAGTCCAAGCGGTTTAGTTTAACGCTGGCACGTGCCACAATAAAAACTTGAGCGGCCAGATTGCACCAAGCGCTTGATCGGCTTGCCGCAAGTTACACAAGGCTCTCCTTCTCGGTCATAAACCTGAAAGCGTTGTTGGTAAGAACCTTGCTCACCATTGGTACTTTGAAAATCCTGCAAGGTTGAACCGCCAGCCAAAATAGCGTCATTCAAAATATCTCGGATATGGCGCACCAGTTCTTCCAACTTTTCACGCTTCACTGAGCCAGCCTTGCGCTTGGGTGAAATCCGCGACCTGAAAAGCACTTCGCACACATAAATATTGCCGAGGCCGGCAATGATACGCTGATCCAACAGTGCGGCCTTCATCGGTGCGGATTTGCCCTTGAATTTCGCGGCGAGATATTCCGCCGATAATTCATTGCCCAAAGGCTCAACCCCAAGGCCGCTCAGCAATTTGTGCTCACTTGCCTCAGCAGTCACCAACAAATCCATCATGCCAAAACGCCTAGGATCAGAATAAACCAGTCTGATGCCGTCAGCCAAATGAAACACCACATGGTCATGTGGCCCGTCAGCAGCTTGGCCTGCCGCCGTCTCAAAATAAAATGCGCCGAGGTTATCAACGCCCTTGGGCGTGAGAACCGTGAAGCGTCCGGTCATTCCCAGATGGACGAGTAAACTCTGCCCGCCCTCAAGCTCAACCAAAATATATTTGGCGCGACGTGAAAGCCCCGCCACCCGCAGCCCCGCAAGCCGTGTTGCAAAGCCCTTAGGAAAGGCAAAGCGCAGGCCTGCCCGCCTAAGCTCCACCCGCTCAATGAGACGGCCCCTTAAAACCGGCTCCAAGCCGCGTTTAACCGTTTCAACCTCTGGCAATTCTGGCATGTTTACCTTGTCTTACGATGGGGCGTTTGGCGCAATGGCAAAATCGCCGCAACTGGCCTATCTTAACCATATGGTATCTGACAACCCAACCGTATCCTTTGGCTTTCGCAACGTGGCAGAGGATGAGCGGCAGACTCTGGTCAACGACGTCTTCTCCAAGGCGGCGGCGGATTATGACAAGATGAATGATCTCATGTCTTCCGGCCTGCATAGGCTGTGGAAGGATGATATGATGACCATGCTGAACCCACCAAAGAGCCGCCCCTTCAATGTGTGGGATGTGGCTGGCGGAACGGGAGATATTGCTTTTCGCATCTTGGATTCTGGTGGCCCGCAAACGCGTGTCACTGTTGCGGATATTTCACCGCACATGGTGGCAGAAGGCAAAAAGCGCGGCGAGAAAGAAGGCAGGCTTGATCGCTGTACTTTCACCGTGGGCAATGCTGAGCAGCTGGCTTTTGAATCTCATTCGTTTGATGCCTATACGATCGCCTTTGGCATTCGCAACGTCACCCATATTGATAAGGCCTTGGCCGAGGCGCAGCGGGTGTTGAAACCCGGCGGGCGTTTTCTGTGCCTTGAGTTTTCACATCTTGAAAATGAACTGGCGCAAAAAGCCTATGATGCTTATTCCTTCACGGTCATTCCTGCAGTTGGCAAAGTGGTGACAGGAGACGGGCAACCTTACCGCTATCTGGTCGAATCCATTCGCATGTTCCCCAAGCAGGAAGAG
>DATCEN010000008.1:0-2194 GCA_036510015.1 Aestuariivirga sp. | reverse complement strand
CGGAAGGTCTGCAACAGTCGCATCACATAAGCGTTTCACGTGAGGCGCTCCACCGCTCGCAATACCCCACGCAATTCACCAAGCCCTTTGAGACGGCCAATGCCAGCGTATCCCGGCGTTATTTTTTTTCCAATATCATCCAACATGCGCTGGCCATGATCTGGGCGGAAGGGCAACTTTTCATCGGCGTTGCGTTTGCGATCTTCTGCCACCAGTTCTGCAATCACACTGACCATGTCAACATCGCCGTCAAGATGATCGGCCTCGTAAAATGACAGCGGATTTTCGGCGTCGCGCTTGGTGGCGCGCAAATGTACGAAGTGAATGCGAGGTGCAAAGTGTTTCGCCATGGCGACAAGATCATTGTCTGCGCTTACGCCTAATGAACCCGTACAGAAGCACATGCCATTGGCTTTGCTTGGCACCGCATCAAATAGAGATTGAAAATCATGAGCATTCGACGCAACCCGCGGCAGACCAAAAAGTGGACGCGGCGGATCATCGGGATGCAGCGTCAATTTCACGCCTAGTTTTTCTGCCGCAGGTGTGACGGACTCAAGAAACTCAATCAAATGACGACGCAAAACTTTTGCATCGATATCACGGTAGGCCACAAGCTTGTCACGGAAACCATCTAGTGTCAGTGGATCGGTGGTTGAACCGGGCAACGCGCTGGCGATCGCCATGATGAGATAATCAATATCGTCCTGTGTCATGGCATCGAACAAAACTTTGGCGCGGATCTTCGTGGCCGTATCATAATCATTTTCCGCACCTGGGCGCTTCAAGATGTGAAGTTCAAATGCAGCGAAACGGTAAATGTCAAACCGCAGACATGTGGCCCCAGTTGGCAGCGGCGCGTCAAGATCAGTGCGCGTCCAATCAACCACTGGCATGAAATTATAACAGATGGTTTTGATATTATTCTTGGCCACGGCTTCGAGGCTTGCAATCCAGCCTGCAACAGATGCCTTCGCATTTTTACCAAGACGTTTCACATCATCAGGAACCGGAATGCTCTCGACAATTGACCAAGATAAAGCCGTGCGTCCCGCAGGTGTTGTCTCGATCAAATTCTTGCGCTCGGCGACCGCAGCTTCAGTCCACACTTCGCCAGGCTTTAGCTGATGCAAAGCGCTAACGATTTCTGTGGCACCCGCTTGGCGCACAGCATCAAGGCTCACGGGATCCTGCGGGCCAAACCACCGCCAAGCTTGTTTCATTTTCTAACTCCGTAACTGCTTGCCGCGCCCCACAATCTGCGTTGGATTAACAAAGCGCAGAGCGATGATGAGCCAGATAAGTGTGAGCACCATATAGATCACCGCCATCGCATCGATGGATTGCACGGCGCGAACACCCGCTGCAAACACCGAGTAATAAAGCGCCACAACAAGCGTCTGACTTGTTGGGCCAGAGACGAGAAAGGTGAGTTCAAACATTGCAATGGTGCGCACCAATACCAACAAGAGTGCTGCCAATATTCCCGGCATTAAAAGCGGCAATAGAATGTGAATGAAGAGTCTGAACGTGGTGGCACCAGAAACCCGCGCTGCCGCTTCAATGCGCGGATCAATTTGCTCGATGAAGGGGATCATCACCAGAATAACGAAGGGCACAGTCGGCACAAGATTGGCAAGAATAACGCCCGTTAGGGTTCCGCCAAAACCTGTTTGATACAACACGGTTGCCAATGGAATTCCGTAAGTAATCGGCGGCACGAGCAAAGGTAGCAAAAAAATCAGCATGATAAATTGCTTGCCGTAAAATTGCCGCCGCGCCATCGCGTAAGCAGCCGGCACCCCGACGAGGCCAGACAGAACCACCACAGCGCCAACAACTTCAAATGTTGTAATCAGCACGTCACTGAGTTGAAACTCAGACCAAGCTGAATAATACCAATTGGTGGTGAACCCGTTAGGAAGCCACGAACGCAGCCAGCGCGTTGCAAATGAACTCGTCGTCACCGCGCCGATGATTCCAAATAAGTTGATTACAAAGAAGCTGAGCAGCGTCCAAATCGTAATGACCCAGAGCTTGGCTCCAACATCGCGGATGGTAGGGGAAAGTGTTGTCATGATTCAACCTTTCGCGCCGGCGGCTGGCCCGCGGTAAAACAGATTGCGAGATAATAATACACAGACCACAACGATGAGCTGCACAGCAGCCATAATCATCGCGATCGCCGAAGCCA
>DATCEN010000007.1:0-4625 GCA_036510015.1 Aestuariivirga sp. | reverse complement strand
TTGATTGGCTGAACGTGGTTGGCTTGACAGGTTTTGAAAATCATTATCCGCACCAGCTGTCAGGCGGCATGCGCAAACGCGTTGCTCTTGCTGCGGCTTTGATGAACGAACCCACCATGTTGTTGATGGACGAGCCGTTCTCAGCGCTTGATGTTCAAACCCGCGCCATCATGTCCAATGAATTGCTGACGATGTGGGACAAGTTGAAGCCTTCGGTGCTTTTTGTTACCCACGATCTTGAAGAAGCCATCGCCCTTGCTGACAAGGTGGTAGTGATGACGGTGGGGCCGGGCACGGTGAAGGCGGTCTTTGACATTGATCTACCGCGCCCACGCGGGCCAGTGCAAGATATCCGTTTTGAGCCGCGCTTTCTTGAACTCTATCATCAAATTTGGCTGGCGCTGCGTGAGGAAGTTGAACACGCTTATGCCCGCTCAGCCCAAGCCGGCCGTGGAGCAGCAGCATGAGTGCCGCATCCACGCCATCGGTTGTTGAAACTGTGCCGGTGGGCACTGATCTTGCCACGTTGTCTAAACTGGCGCGTGACCGCCATGCCAAATATGTGTTGCAGGTGCGGATCACGCAGATTGCGGTGGTTGCGGTTTTGCTTGGCAGCTGGGAATATTTATCGCGCATTGGGGTGATTGATCCGTTCTTCTTTGGATCACCCTTGGGCATTGTGGAACGGCTTTACGAATGGTTCCGTGATGGCACGGCTTACGGCTCTTTGTGGTATCAGATTTATGTGACGATGACAGAAGCTTTCTTGGGCTTTCTTGTCGGCGTGGTGGCTGGCGTGGTGTTAGGCGTGGCTTTAGGTGAAGTGCCCTTCTTGGCGGACGTGCTCCAGCCTTTTATCAAGGCGATTAACGCTTTGCCGCGCATCGTCATGGGCTCGATCTTCGTGATGTGGCTGGGTCTTGGCCTCCCCTCGAAAGTGGTGCTGGCAGCGCTACTGGTGTTCTTCGTGGTGTTCTTCAACGCCTTCCAAGGGGTGCGCGGGGTTGATCGCAACTACGTGGCTAACGCACGCATCATGGGCGCCACGCGCCTGCAAGTTGTCTGGCATGTTGTTATTCCATCGGCGATGACTTGGATCATCGCCAGCCTGCACGTTGCCCTTGGTCTTGCGGTTATCGGCGCAATCGTCGGTGAATTCTTGGGCGCGCAATATGGATTGGGTTTGGTAATCGCCACAGCACAGAACACCTTCGATGCTAATGGTGTGTTCGGGGCCATGTTGTTGATTGGCCTGTTGGCAACTGGCGCGGAAGCGCTGATGGCAATTGTCGAAAAGAGATTGCTCGCATGGCGTCCGCCAGCGAGCGGTGAGAGCGGTGCAAGGGGAATATGACCAGAATAGGTCATAGCCCAAAGCACTATTACGCCGCAACGCGGCTTTTGGAGGAAACAAAATGAAGAATGTTAAATTGAAAACGGCTCTGACAGGTGTTGCCCTTGCTGCCCTTATGGCTTTGGCTGGCGTTGCCAAAGCTGCCGATTTACCGACAGTGACGCTCATGGTGGGTGGCATCGACAAGCAGATCTATTTGCCATACCAACTTGCTGAAAGCCTTGGCTTCTACAAAAAGCATGGCGTTAATGTTCAGCTGAGCACCGAGCAAGATGGCGGCGTTGGCGCAGAAGATGCCGTTGTGTCCGGCCAAACTGATATGGCTGGCGCTTGGTATGTTCACGCCATTGACTTCCAGCTTCATGGCAAGAACGTGATCGGCATTGCACAACTTGGTAATGCACCTGGTGAGCGCATTATGTGTGCCACAGGCTCAAACGTCAAAACCCCAGAAGATTGGAAAGGCAAAGGCGTTGGCGTCACCGACATCGGCTCCGGCACCGATGATCTCGTGCGTTATGTTTCATCACGCGCCAAAATGACCACCAAGGACTATACCACTGTGGTGGCCCATGCTGGCCAAACAATGATTGCCGCACTCAAATTCGGCAAAGCGGTTTGCGGCATCACCACGCAGCCAACGGTCAATGCTATTGAAAAACTTGGTGTTGGCTATTCAGCGATTGATCTTTCAACTGGCGAAGGCGTGAAGAAGTGGCTTGGTGGCTATTGGCCAACTGCCACAATTCTGGCGCGTGGCGATTGGGTCGCCAAGAACAAGGAAACAACCCAGAAGGTTGTATCAGCAATCGTTGAAACCATGCATTGGATTGACACTCACTCGGCTGCTGAAATTGCTGATAAGCTGCCCAAGGATTTCGTGCAGAATCCGCTTTCCACTAAAGAAGAATATGTAAAGGCGCTGGATCAAGATAAGGGCCAGTTTATTGCTGACGCCATGATGCCAGAAGGCGGCCCGCAAACTGTTCTTGATGTTGAAAAGGCAGCAGGCAAAATCAATGGCGCAGTCGATCTGCCGAAAACCTACACCAATGAATTTGTCATTCAAGCGAACAAGGATATGGGTTTTACGAAATAAAAATTCCGGCTTCGGCCGGATTTGACGAACACGAAGAGACTAATCAGAGGCGGCCGGAAGGCTGCCTCTTTTGTTGTGGGGTGGGGCTATTGAAATTAAATCCACTGTCAGCGTAATTCGTCACTGTAATTCTCCGTGTCCTGCTTCCCCGACGACCTATAAATAGGAACGAGGGAAGCGAAAGAATAGTAATTTGCGATTACAAATCGGAGTTCGGTCGGTAGGTTAAAATGAGAATATCTCATTCGCACAATAACTTAGAGAATGTCGACGCAAGTCGCAGAAAGTTGCTGCGAGCCTTGGAGAATTTTGTCAAGGTTAGGGTCGGGCGTTCGAATCACCTCGCCCGCTCCAATTTCTCAGTTATTGTTAGCATAATCGGATCGCCGTTTAGCGGTTCGTCTGCCCGCTAACTTGGCAACACCTCAAATCACACTGGATTTAAAACGCTTATTGAGCAATCTTCGCCGCAAGGGTGAAACTTGTCAATCCATTCAGCTCATAGGCTTTTGCATCAGCAGCGCAGCCAAGGCGCAGTTGAAACGCGCCTTGGCCCCAACGGGCTGGTGCGCCACCGCGAACAAGGTTGCCTAAAACTACGTCTGCCACATGGCGGGCAAGAGGCCATTCTTATCAACACCAGTGGCGGACTTGCCGGCGGAGATCAAATCTCAACGCGAATTTCAGTTACAACAAACACCAATTTTTCCATCACCACGCAGGCCGCAGAACGGGTTTATCAAACGCTTGGACCTTCAGCCATTGTTGAGAATAGGTTTGAAGTTGCCGAGGGCTCGGGCTTCTTCTGGTTGCCGCAAGAAACTATCTTATTCAATGGGGCGAGTTTAACGCGCAAGATGGATGTTCATCTTGCAAAAGGTGCTCGTTTTTTGGCAGTTGAATCCGTCGTGTTGGGCCGAACTGCCATGCTTGAGAATTTAACCCAGATTGAATTTCGCGATCAATGGAACATTTGGCAAAATGAAAAACGCATTCACGCGGAGCGTATGAAAATATCGGGCGCACCTGCTCAATCGTCGGCCACACTGAATGGCCTCAAAGCTTTTGCAACAGTAGTTCTGATTTCAGAACAGGTCGAACAAAAACTTCCACTCGTGCAAAAAATTTTACGAGGCCAACACGGTGTGTCTTGCTGGAATGGCAAGCTACTTGCTAGGCTTGTGGCAGAGGACGGATTTCAATTGCGAAATACGTTGAAATTAGTGCTGTCTGCTTGTTTGGATGGCAGAGCATTGCCGCGAAATTGGGAGATGTGAGGAAAATTTATGCAACTTACGCCTCGAGAAAAAGATAAATTACTGATTTCCATGGCTGCAATTGTAGCACGTGGGCGCAAGGCGCGCGGCGTAAAGCTCAATCACCCTGAGGCGATTGCGCTCATCACCGATTTTGTTGTTGAGGGGGCCAGAGATGGGAAAAGTGTTGCGGACTTGATGGAGAGTGCCGCGCATGTGGTGACACGTAACGACTGTATGGAGGGAATCGCAGATATGATCCACGATGTGCAGGTGGAAGCCACATTTCCTGATGGCACCAAACTTGTAACCGTTCACAGCCCAATCAGATAAGTGGTGAACATATGATCCCCGGCGAAATCATTACAAAGACAGGCGACATCGAACTCAATAAGGGTGCGCTCACCACCACGCTTGAAGTCGCCAACAGCGGCGACAGGCCCATTCAAGTGGGCAGCCATTATCATTTCTTTGAAACCAATGAAGCGCTGAAATTTGACCGCGTAGCCGCACGCGGCATGCGCCTTGATATTGCGGCGGGAACAGCGGTTCGTTTTGAGCCTGGCCAAAAGCGTGAGGTGACACTGGTGCCATTAGGCGGCCTTCGCAAAGCGTATGGCTTCCAACAAAAAATCATGGGGTCGCTTTAATGGCTAAAATTTCACGCAGCACTTATGCCCAGATGTATGGCCCAACGGTGGGCGATAAAGTGCGCCTGGCTGATACTGATCTTATCATCGAAGTGGAAAAGGATTTCACGCTTTATGGGGAGGAAGTGAAATTCGGTGGCGGCAAAGTTATCCGCGACGGCATGGGCCAATCTCAAGCTACGCGCGCGCAGGGTGCGATGGACACCGTAATCACCAATGCGCTGGTTCTTGATCACAGTGGAATCTACAAAGCTGATATTGGTTTG
>DATCEN010000006.1:0-2229 GCA_036510015.1 Aestuariivirga sp. | reverse complement strand
CCGCATTGGCGCTGTGCATTCAGTTGTCTTCGGCGGCTTTTCACCTGATTCAATCGCCAACCGCTTAGATGACGCAGATAGCCGCATCATCATCACCGCTGATGAAGGCTTGCGCGGCGGCAAAAAGATTCCGCTGAAGGCCAACACTGATGCCGCCCTTGCTAAAGTGAGAGCGCCAACAAAAGTTCTGGTCGTGCGCCGCACTGGCGCTGCCGTGCCTTTTGATGCATCCCGCGATCATTGGTATCACGAATTGGCGGCCAGCGTTGCCGCGGATTGCAGGCCAGTGCAAATGAAGGCGGAAGATCCGCTGTTCATTCTTTACACATCAGGCTCCACCGGCAAGCCCAAAGGCGTGCTCCACACCACAGGCGGCTATCTCACTTTTGCGGCCTCCACCTTCTACAATGTTTTTGACTATCATGAGGGCGACACATATTGGTGCACGGCGGATGTGGGCTGGGTCACAGGCCATACTTATATCGTTTATGGCCCGCTGGCCTGCGGTGCCAAAACTTTGATGTTTGAAGGCGTTCCGAATTATCCATCGGTGTCGCGTTTCTGGGAAGTGGTGGATAAGCATCAAGTCAACATTTTCTACACCGCCCCAACAGCGCTTCGTGCACTTATGCAGCAAGGCGACGCGCCAGTAAAAAAGACCTCGCGCAAATCCATTCGCCTTCTCGGTTCGGTGGGAGAGCCAATTAACCCGGAAGCCTGGGAATGGTATCACTGCGTGGTGGGCGATGGCCGTTGCCCGATTGTTGATACGTGGTGGCAAACCGAAACCGGTGGCATTTTGATGACGCCATTGCCCGGCGCACATAAGCTGAAGCCTGGCGCTGCCTCATTTCCGTTCTTTGGCATCAAGCCTGCTATTGTAGATGAAAAGGGCAATATCCTTGAAGGCGAAACCTCTGGCAATCTGGTGATCCTCGATTCTTGGCCGGGCCAGATGCGTACGGTTTATGGCGATCACCAGCGTTTTGTTGAAACTTATTTTTCGACTTACAAAGGCATGTATTTCACCGGCGATGGCTGTAAGCGCGACGCCGATGGTTATTACTGGATCACTGGCCGCGTGGATGATGTGCTCAACGTTTCTGGCCACCGCATTGGCACGGCTGAGGTTGAATCAGCACTGGTTGGTTTTGCTGGCGTATCTGAAGCAGCAGTTGTGGGCTACCCGCATGACATCAAAGGGCAGGGGATTTATTGCTACGTAACTTTGATGGCCGGAAAAAATGGTGATGATGAAACAAGAAAGGAACTCATCGCTCATGTGCGCAAAGATATAGGCGCGTTTGCATCACCCGATAAAATTCAATTTGCGCCCGGCTTGCCGAAAACCCGCTCAGGCAAGATTATGCGCCGCATTTTACGCAAAATTGCGGAGGATGATTTCGGCGCCTTGGGTGATACCAGCACGCTGGCTGATCCAACTGTGGTGGATGACCTCATTGCCAATAGACAGAATAAAAAAAGCTAGGGCCCCGCAAACTTGCCAAATCGCTGCCAGCTTCCTAAGTCATTATAATGTTATTGGAACCTAGCACGTTGCAGCAATTGCTTTCGCCAGATGTTTGGTGGACTTTTGGCAAAGTGGTGTTGATTGATCTGGTTCTTGCAGGTGACAATGCAGTCGTGATTGGCATGGCCGCAGCGGGTTTACCCAAAGCTCAGCGTGGCAAAGCAATTCTCATAGGTATTGTTGCAGCTACAGTGCTTCGCATTTTATTTGCGACTATAGCCATTGAACTACTGAAGCTGGTGGGCCTTGCGCTGGTCGGCGGCTTTTTGCTGTTGATGGTGTGCTGGAAGATGTGGCTGGAGCTGAAGCAAAGCCACACGCCACATACATCCAATTCGCACAACATAAATGGTGCCGCAAAAGGCAAAACCATGCGTCAAGCCGCCACACAAATTGTGCTGGCTGATGTTTCTATGTCACTGGACAATGTGATGGCCGTTGCGGGTGCGGCGCGTGAACATCCTATGGTTTTGATTGGGGGGCTGGTGCTTTCTGTGGCGCTGATGGGCGTTGCAGCCTCGCTGGTTGCTAAAATTCTTGGTCGCTATCGCTGGATTGCTTATCTGGGCCTGTTGATCATTCTTTATGTGGCGCTGGAAATGATTTATCACGGCAGCAGTCAAGTGTTGCCTTTATTGAAAGCGAAATTCGGTTAGCCTGATGACCAACCCAGTTATTGCAGAACTCCGTCGTGGCGG
>DATCEN010000005.1:0-2008 GCA_036510015.1 Aestuariivirga sp. | reverse complement strand
TAAGAATAAAGCGAGCGGTGGCACAACCGATCAAGCCATAAAGCTGAACCCTGCGCGCCGTCTATGGCGCGCGTGGGATAAAGGTTTTGAGACCGCCTTTGCTCATCAAGTTTAACCGGTACATCGGGGTTGCCTTCGCCTGAAGCAAAGCTATCACCCAAACCAACGATCAGTAAATCACGCACCGCCACATCAAGACTGATCGGGCGTTCAGCATCTGCATTGACAGTTATTGTTATGCCGTCTGGATATGGCACAAGCGCGCGAATAGGCTGTTCGCAGGGCGCTTCCTGCACAACATCAGCTCCCAACTGCCAGTGACATACGTGACCTTCAAGGGAGACATCTTGGGCTAAGCTGCGCAAAGAAATCTCTATCTCATGCTGGCGCGGCACAACATATGCATCAATGCCGCCGCAAGCCGAATGACTATGAGTTTTAGGATCATAACACGTTTTGTCGGTGGCTCTTGCGGCCCAGCCGCGCCAATCAAAGCCGCGGCGCAGTTCATCTGTGAACGGAATAAAGCGGTCGTTCAATACATGCTCGGTGCCCAGCACTGAACTTGATGCCAAGAGATTGCCTGAGTCATCAGCATTGCCCGAACGCGGAGCAAGGCGGCTGGCATATTCACGCCATGCACGTTCCTGTTCTTGAAACACAGCCGGATCGCGGAAGAAGCGAAAGCGGTTCACCACCTTCCAAGTGATCTGCACATTGCTGGAAGTGAGAACCTCAGCGCGGGATGGTGTCACGCAGAAGAGACAGATGATGAAAATAAAAAACTGGCGCATGATTTTGTCTCGCGCCAGTTTCTTTGCCTGTGAATGTGGATAAATTGCGATGAACTGCCTATTGTTTCACTTTGGGTGCCAAAATCATAATGATCTGGCGGCCTTCAGAGCGTGGCTCCTGCTCCACTTTGGCAATCTCCACTGTTTCGGTCTTAACTTTAAGCAAAAGCTGATAACCCAGATTTTGGTGGTCCATTTCACGACCACGGAAACGCAAGGTGAATTTCACTTTGTCGCCTTCTTCAAAAAAGCGTTTGGCGGCTTTCAACTTGGTTTCAAAATCATGATCGTCGATCATGGGGCGAAGCTTGATTTCCTTGATTTCAACCACGCGCTGTTTTTTGCGAGCTTCAGCCAGGCGCTTCTGTTCTTGGAATTTGAACTTGCCATAATCGAGAATTTTGGCAACGGGCGGGTTGGCATCGGGTGATATCTCAACCAGATCGAGGCCGGCCTCATCGGCCATGATCATGGCCTGCCTTGTCGGCACAACACCGACGTTGTTGCCATCAGCATCAATCAGGCGCACGTCGCGGCTGTCAATGCGGTTGTTGATTTTATGGGCTTCTTCCTTGGTCGGCGCTTCAAGAGGCGAACGACGCGGTGGCGAGGGCCGCTTAGGCGGCATTGGGCGTGGTGGAAGGACCAAGTAGCTAAAATCTCCTAAAGTTGGGCGCAAAAGGCAGGATTGCCGAGTGGCGGCCCAATTATCAACGCAACGGCCTTTCGACTCTCAGGCCCCATGCGCTAATAAGCCAGCGGGTTAGACAGGATAAACCTATGCTACGTCAAGCGGGGCCAGATGAAAAAGTACGAGGGTTGAAGTCATGCCACAAGTGATAAAAGACCGCTCTCTTGGCGGGGTTGAGCTGGCCTATATCATTGATGGGGCCCAGGATGATGTGGGTCGCACCAGCTTCATGTTTCTGGGTGGCTTTAAATCTGACATGACGGGCAAGAAAGCTGAGGCGCTGGGCGAACTTGCACGCACCACCAGACGCCAGACTTTGCGATTTGATTATTCCGGCCATGGCCAATCTTCCGGCGCTTTCACTGAAGGCAGAATAAGTGCTTGGTTGGAACAAAGCATGCATATGTTTTTGGCCCACACAAAATCGAAAGTGATACTCATTGGCTCATCTATGGGAGGCTGGCTCGCCCAACTCTTGGTGGCGCGGCTGAAAGTGGAAGACGCTTCGGCCTACCACCGCGTT
>DATCEN010000004.1:0-8585 GCA_036510015.1 Aestuariivirga sp. | reverse complement strand
AATCTGATGAAAGATCAAGACAAGATTAGAAAACAGATGATGGATGCCATGGGTAACATGGGCGTTGGTGGTTTGGGCGTTGGCGGTTTGGGATTGGCAAATCCGATGTTGGGGATGGAAGAACAAGCCAAACGCAACATGGCCATGTTCAATGATGCCATGAAATTATTTAATCCATTCGCTGCTGCTATGTCGGGTGCAGCAGCTGCACCGCAAGCACCAAAAGCTTCTCCGCAAGATGATCTTCAGGCGCTGCGTGAGCAGATGACTGCCATGCAAGACAAACTTAACAAGATGGGCAAGTAATTAAGCCGCGTTGACAGACTTATCGTCTGGTTCAGCAGCGCTCGGGGTTGGGCTTAGACCGTCTAACGCCGCACGTAGCTTAGCGATACTGTCGTCAATGGCTGAGAAATCAAGCGGCACGTCGAACTCTGAAACCGGTTGGGCTTGTGGTACGTCAGTGATTGTTTGCGGCGCCACAGTGGAGTTCTCAGCAAGCGGCACTTCTTGGGGATCTTCTTGCGTATCCATTTCAGGTGGCTGTTGCGGCGTTGCACTCACCTCAAGATTTTCCACGGGCCATTGCTTGTCCAACGAAGGCTGCCCAATGTGATAGCCCTGCAGATAATCCGCACCGAGTTGGGCCAACACTTCTGCATCTTCTTGTGACTCAATCCATTCGGCGACAATTTTAATGCTGGAATTCTTGGCCAATTCCACCAGACTTCTCACCAAGATTTTATTTTCGGGATGATTGCTGATGTTTTTGCAAAGCGAGCCATCAAGCTTCACAAGGTTGATTGGCAATTCACGCAAATGGCGCATGGAAGCATAGCCTTGACCAAAATGATCAATGGCCACAGAGGTTCCGACATCGTGCAAACATTCAATAAAACGGCGCGCAGACTTAAGGTTGGCCAAGGTCGCAGTTTCACTGAATTCCATTGTCAGGCGGCCCGCGACGGCTTTATTTGAATTTAATAAATCCAACAGTTGATCTTGCCTGAAGGCATCGCCCACAGTTGTGCTTGAGACATTCATGTTCAACCGCAAATCCGGGTTTTCATGCAAGGCTTGGATAATAAGTTGCAGCACGGCGCGGTCTATCAAATGTGCAAGGCCAAGGCGTTCAGCAAGAGGTATGATTTCAGCGACGCTGAGGTCGCTTTGTCCATCTGCCTCAGGCAAACGCAATAAGGCTTCATACATTATGGGTTGCCCGGTCTGGGCATCTACGATTGGCTGATAGGCCAAGCGGCAAGTTTCCTCACGCAAGCACTTTATCAATTCTATGGCACAGCGCGAATTGAATTCGCGTTTGGCCTCGCGGCTCGCAGATGGTTGATAAATCAAAGAGCTATTTTCAGCCTGACGCATTGCATCTGACAAAGCCTCTTCTGCATTAGAAATTGCCATTGCCGCTGTGTCGGCATTTTGTGGCAGAGCGACTGCCCCGATTGAAATGCTTGTCCACACCGGACCCTTGCCAGTTCCAACAGCGTTTTCGCGTATAGCAGAGCTGAAGCGCGCCAGTGCTGTGGCCAGTTCAGTCTCGCTGCACTCCTTAAGAATGAAGCCAAACTTGTTGCCCGAATAACGTGCGATGCCATCACCCATGCGCATCACATGTTTCAAACGGTGGCTGACTTGCACAATCACTTCGTTGCCATAGTCAAAGCCGTAAGCATCATTGACCAAATTGAGATTGTTGATTGCAGCTATGGCAAAAGCGCAATGGGTTCCAGATTTTTGGGAGCTGTTGATTGCTTCTGCCAGGGCTTCGGTCATGCGACCGCGGTTCATCATGCCGGTCAGCGGGTCATTCGTGCCAAGAAAGCTGAGCTTTCGTTCGCGGGCGAAGCGCGCATCAATGCGCCGAAGCGTTCCGAAAACGACTTTGGGTGTGCCATCTGCGCCTGCTTGCCACTGGCCATTGTCTTCAAGGTGAATGAGGCTGCCATTTATGTCTGCTTGAGGACGCAAAGCATATTCAACTTGGAAAGAAACCCCAGGGCCTAAGTCGCGCTCTTTTGAATTAAATACAGCGTCATAGCGTGTTGTGAGGTTTTCAGAATCCAACATGCTGGCAAAATGCCGGCCAGTCTTGATGGTTTCGAGCTTGCAGCCCAAAATCTCACTGACATTGGCGCTCCACGTAATCGTATCACTGGCTATATCCCAGCGGTAGGCGGCTTCTTCGGCAGCAACAAGGGCTTGCAGGACATTGAGCTCACCGCTGTCCGCAGAAGCACTGAGTCGGGGTTTCGGCTTTTCGGCACGCAATTCCCCAAAGGCTCCGCCAAAATCGAAAATTTTGCTGTCGGCTATATCCGTCACTCTTGTGGTCTTTCCTGCTTTTGACTGTTCTAGCGCCAGAAGGGTAAATAAATGGGCAAAGACAAGGCTTCTAATGGCTAAAAAATGACCCCAATCGTGGCGGCTTTGTGGCAGTGCGGTATAAGCGCCTAAAAGTATTACAATTATATAAACATATGATAATCTTTGTGTATTAGTAGCTATGCAAATTTTGCACTTCTCATTTTGCTGCAGTGCACCTAAATGAGGGACGTTGATCAAATGAAGATGATCAAGAATGGAGTTTGAATATGTTTGAAGTTTTAAAAACCCGCATCACGACCTGGAAGCGTTACAACCGTACAGTAACTGAGCTGCAGGCTCTCACCAACCGCGAACTGGCTGACTTGGGCATTGCCCGCGGCGATATCGCAAGAATTGCCCGCGAAGCGGCCCGCTAATATGCTTCGTCGGTTCCTGCGCTCAAAAATGCCGGGAGCTTCCCAAAGACAAGCGCGCCCACTTTATGTGCGCCTGTCAGATGCCGATCTCATTGATATGGGCATCAAAAGATATCAACTCGAGGCCGCTTCCTCCCGGCAGTGACTCGAGCAAATGAGCCCGGCGCACCCCCTCCCGCGCCGGGCTTTTTATTGCAAAATTGCTGACGCGACTTTGTGCCGTTAATTCGTCGTTGCCAGCCCCAATTTCATGTGTTAGCAGGCGCACGCGTCAATCTTACAATTCGGAAACATTGCTCGTGGCGGCACAAAATATGACAAGCGGCGTGGCGGGGCGGTATGCCAATGCGCTGTTTGAGCTTGCAAAAGAACAAAAGGCGGTTCCCGCCACATCCAAGGCCCTCGATAGCCTGTCGCGGGCTATTGCTGAATCATCAGATTTAAAACGGCTTTTAGTTTCGCCGGTATTTAAAAGTGAAGATCAAATGGCCGCCATTGAAGCTTTGGCGGCTAAAGGTGAATTTTCCGGCCTGGCATTAAATTTCGCCAAACTGATGTGTGAAAATCGTCGTTTGGCTGTTTTGCCTGACGCAATCACCGCTTTCCAAGCTATGGTGGCCGAAGCCAATGGCGAGGTTGTGGCCGAAGTGACCTCAGCTGAAAAGCTCTCGCCCGCACAGATGAAAGACTTGACCGCAGCGCTCAATGCGCGTGTGGGCAAAGACGTACAACTCGTCACATCGATTGATCAATCACTTCTCGGTGGCTTAACCGTTAAGATCGGTTCAACGCTCATCGACAATTCGCTCAAAACAAAACTCCAAAACCTCAAAGTTTCAATGAAGGGAAGCGCCTGACATGGATATTCGCGCCGCCGAGATCTCAACTATTCTCAAAAAGCAAATCAAAGACTTCGATAAGGGCGCTGATGTCGCTGAAATCGGCACTGTGCTTTCCGTTGGTGACGGAATTGCGCGCGTGTACGGCCTTGATAATGTGCAAGCCGGCGAAATGGTTGAATTTCCTGGCGGCATTAAAGGCATGGCGCTGAACCTTGAAACCGACAATGTCGGCGTGGTTATTTTCGGCGCCGACCGTGATATTAAAGAAGGCGACACTGTCAAGCGCACCGGCGCAATCGTTGAAGTGCCCGTTGGCAAAGAACTGCTTGGCCGTGTGGTTGATGCGTTGGGCAATCCAATTGACGGTAAAGGCCCGATCAAATCCAAGAAGATGATGCGTGTGGATGTAAAAGCGCCTGGCATTATTCCGCGCAAATCCGTGCATGAACCAATGAACACCGGCCTTAAGGCTGTTGATGCTCTTATTCCTGTTGGCCGTGGACAGCGTGAATTGATCATCGGTGACCGCCAAACCGGCAAAACCGCGATCATCTTAGATACTATTCTGAACCAGAAGCCCATTCACATCGCCGGCCCAGAAAAAGACAAGCTCTATTGCGTTTATGTTGCCTGCGGCCAAAAGCGTTCAACCGTTGCGCAGTTCGTAAAAGTTCTCGAAGACAATGGCGCGCTGGAATATTCCATCATTGTTGCGGCAACGGCATCTGACCCGGCACCTATGCAATATCTCGCTCCATTCACCGGTTGCACCATGGGTGAATATTTCCGTGACAATGGCATGCATGCGCTGATTGCTTATGACGATCTTTCCAAGCAGGCCGTGGCTTACCGTCAGATGTCACTGTTGCTGCGCCGCCCACCAGGCCGCGAAGCCTATCCAGGCGACGTGTTTTATCTCCACTCTCGTTTGCTGGAGCGTTCAGCCAAGTTGAATGATGCCAATGGCGGCGGCTCTTTGACCGCTCTGCCTGTTATCGAAACCCAAGGCAATGACGTGTCTGCCTTCATTCCAACCAATGTGATCTCGATCACCGACGGGCAAATCTTTTTGGAAACCGATTTGTTCTATCAGGGCATTCGCCCAGCTGTGAACGTTGGTCTTTCAGTGTCGCGCGTGGGCTCTGCTGCTCAAACCAAAGCGATGAGGCAAGTGGCTGGTAAAATTAAGGGTGAGCTGGCGCAATACCGCGAAATGGCGGCCTTTGCACAGTTTGGTTCTGATCTTGATGCCTCCACGCAAAAGCTTTTGAACCGTGGTGCGCGCTTGACCGAGCTTTTGAAGCAAGCCCAGTTCTCTCCGTTGAAGATGGAAGAACAAGTGGTTTCGATTTATGCTGGTGTGAACGGTTATCTTGACGCCATTGCGGTGAATAGGGTTCGTGCTTTTGAAGACGGCTTGCTGCGCGCGTTCCGCGATAAGCATAAGGATGTGATGGAAGCCATTCGCACCGAGAAAGCCATTTCTGATGTAACAATGCCAAAGCTGAAGGCGGGCGTTGACGCCTATGCCAAGAGCTTTGCGTAAGCGCGGTCGATTGTAACATGTCATACGTCCAATCCATTTTGCTGGGTGATGAGCGGGTTTTGCTCATAGCAAAACTGCATTGGATACATTTCAAAAAAGCCATACTCATTGGACTTGTATTTGTAGTCAGTATTATGATCTTTATCAGTTCAAATTCAACTTTAGCTTTTGTGTTTGTTGTGCTTGCTGGCTTGGCTTTTTTGATAGCGTTTATTGCAGAGCTGGTGACATATATTTGCACTGAATTGGCAGTAACGGACAGGCGCGTGATACACAAAACCGGCGTGATCAGCAGACAAACGATGGAACAACAAATCGGGCGTATCGATTCAATTACGGTTTCGCAAACGATTGTTGGAAGAATATTGGGTTACGGCACAATTGATATTCGCGGTTCGGGAACGAGTTTTACCCCAATTGAGAAAATTGCTAGTCCGCTGAATTTTAGAAGAGAAGTGCAGCATGCGATGGATATTTCATCTGGCCAAGCGCCGCAATCGCGGGGAGCATAGAAAATGCCGTCCTTAAAAGACCTTCGCAACCGCATCGCCTCAGTTAAGGCCACACGCAAGATCACCAAGGCCATGCAAATGGTGGCGGCAGCGAAGCTGCGCCGTGCCCAAGAGGCCGCTGTAGCGGCGCGACCATACTCAGAGCGCATGTCCATGGTGTTGGGCAATCTGTCTTCGGCTGTTGCGGGCCAAACTGGTGCGCCAAAATTATTGGTTGGCACAGGTTCAGATAAAGTACATTTGTTGGTCGTTGCCACGGCTGAGCGCGGCCTTTGCGGCGGGTTTAATTCATCTATCGCGCGCCTTGCACGCGAACATGCCGATAAGCTGTTAGCGCAGGGCAAAACTGTGAAGATTTTCACGGTTGGCAAAAAAGGTGCCGATGCGCTCAAACGTTTGCACGGAAAATATGTTGTTGAAGCAACCGATTTCCGCGGCCGCAAAAGCATTAACTTTGAAGATGCCGACATTGTGGCCAAGAAAATCATCAGCATGTTTGATGCTGGCGAATTTGATATTTGCACATTGTTCTTTTCAGAGTTCAGATCAGTCATCCAACAAGTTCCAACCGCTTTGCAGTTGATTCCAGCTAAAGTGGACACCTCCAAGTCTGCCGATCTCGGCGGGGCAGGTTATGAAGTTGAACCTGACGAGGAAGTTGTTCTCACGCAATTGTTGCCGCGTAACATCTCGGTGCAAGTGTTCCGTGCACTTCTCGAAAATGCTGCCTCTGAACAAGGCGCGCGCATGAGTGCGATGGATAATGCCACGCGCAATGCCGGCGACATGATCAATAAGTTGACGATCAAATATAATCGCCAGCGCCAAGCACAGATCACCAAAGAACTCATCGAAATTATTTCAGGCGCGGAAGCGCTCTAAGGAAGGACTATACCCATGGCTAAGAAAGCAGCTTCCAAATCCGCAAGCTCAGCGGGCCGCATCACCCAAGTCACCGGCGCTGTCGTTGACGTGGCCTTTGATGGCGAGTTACCGCAAATCTTGAATGCACTTGAAACCATGAACGGCACAAATCGTTTGGTTCTCGAAGTGGCGCAGCATTTGGGTGAGAACACAGTTCGCACCATCGCCATGGATTCGACCGAAGGCTTGGTGCGCGGCCAAGAAGTGACCGACACGGGTTCACCTATCATGGTGCCAGTTGGCGAAGAAACACTGGGCCGTATTATCAATGTGATCGGCCAGCCAGTGGATATGGCCGGGCCGGTGAAATCCAAAACCCTGCGCTCCATCCATCAGCCAGCACCAGCGTATATTGAACAATCCACTGAGTCAGAAATTCTTGTCACCGGCATTAAGGTGGTTGATCTGCTCGCCCCTTATGCAAAAGGCGGCAAGATCGGCTTGTTCGGCGGCGCCGGCGTTGGCAAAACCGTTCTCATCATGGAGTTGATCAACAACATCGCCAAAACCCACGGTGGTTATTCGGTGTTTGCAGGTGTTGGCGAACGCACACGCGAAGGCAACGATCTTTATCACGAAATGATTGAATCTGGCGTGAACAAAAGCCCGAAGGATGGTTCTGTTGCTGGTTCAAAATGCGCATTGGTTTACGGCCAGATGAATGAGCCACCGGGTGCGCGTATGCGCGTGGCCCTCACGGGTCTGACCATTGCTGAAGACTTCCGCGATAAGGGCCAAGACGTGTTGTTCTTCGTGGATAACATTTTCCGCTTCACGCAAGCGGGTTCTGAAGTGTCGGCTCTCTTGGGCCGCATTCCATCAGCCGTGGGCTATCAGCCAACGTTGGCCACTGACATGGGCGCGTTGCAAGAACGTATTACCACCACGCACAAAGGTTCGATCACTTCAGTGCAGGCCATCTATGTGCCAGCCGACGATTTGACCGATCCTGCACCAGCGACATCCTTCGCGCATTTGGACGCAACCACCACGCTGTCGCGCTCGATTGCTGAAAAAGGTATTTATCCAGCAGTTGATCCGTTGGATTCGACCTCGCGCATGATGGACCCACGCATTGTGGGTGAAGAGCATTACGGCGTGGCGCGCCAAGTGCAGCAGATTTTGCAACGCTATAAGGCGTTGCAAGACATCATCGCCATTTTGGGCATGGATGAACTTTCCGAAGAAGATAAGCTTTCGGTTTCACGCGCGCGCAAGATTGAGCGCTTTATGAGCCAGCCTTTTGACGTGGCCCAAGTGTTCACCGGCTCGCCCGGCGTTCAGGTGAAATTGGAAGACACGATTAAGGGCTTCAAAGGCTTGTGCAATGGTGACTATGACCATCTGCCAGAACCTGCTTTCTACATGGTGGGCAATATCGATGAAGCCATTGCCAAAGCCAAGAAGATGGCAGCGGAAGCCGCTTAAGGAATTAATTTGATGGCACTGCACTTTGAACTCGTCTCCCCCGTAAAGCTCCTGTTCTCAGGGGATGTGGAAAGCGTTGTCATTCCAGGCAGCGAAGGCGAGATGACAATTTTGGCGCAACATGCACCAATCCTCACATCTTTGCGTGCTGGCGTGGTGGTGGTGAGTTCTGCCAAAAGTTCTGAACGCATTTTCGTGCGCGGCGGCTTTGCTGAAGTGAACCCCAAGGGGCTGACGGTTCTTGCCGAACGCGCTATTCCTGAATCCGAAATGACCGATGAGGATAGGGCTGCGCTGGCGGCTTAGTCCTGTCACCCCTGCGAAGGTGGGGCCCCGACTTTCTTGACAAGTGCTGAGCGTTGAATAGCTTTAGCCCAAGCGTGAAGAAAAGTAGCCCGCCGTTTACGTCACCAACACCTGCCAGAGCGCGCAAGAAAATCTGGTTAATGTGAAGGCGCTGGTGGGGCGTTTTAAGTTACGCCGCCTCGGGGATGGCTCGGAGATACTGGTAACCTGCAGTCACGCTCCGCCCAATATTCGTGGAAACGCTGAGGTTGCCACGCTCGGTCCTCGA
>DATCEN010000003.1:0-3512 GCA_036510015.1 Aestuariivirga sp. | reverse complement strand
GTTGCAGGCCATCAGAGAATTGGGCAAAAAGGCTGGCGTGGCGCTTAATCCAGCCACACCCGTTTCCGTGCTCGAATATGTGATTGACCGCGTTGACCTCATTTTGGTGATGATGGTGAACCCCGGCTTTGGCGGGCAAAGCTTCATCAAAGCCATGATACCCAAAATCACTCAAGCCAAGGCCATGGCCGCAGGCCGTGACATAGACATTGAAGTGGATGGTGGCGTGGACGTTTCCAACATCGCTTCACTTGTGCGTGCCGGAGCCAATGTATTTGTGGCGGGCAGCTCCATCTTCAAGGGCGACATTGCCACCAATGTAAAAGCGCTGCGTTCTGCCGCACTGCCAACGGTTTAAGTCAAATGCCAAAAAAGCCTGCTAAAAAACCAGCCGCGCCATCATTTGCGATTTCACATCTGTGGATCAAACTTGGTGATGGAATAAGACTTTCAGCAAAACTGTGGTTACCGAAAGCCAAGCCGGTTCCGGCGCTGATTGAATTTTCTTCTCATCGCAAGTCTGACGTGTCAGCGGCGCGTGATGCAAATCTTTGCGGCGCATTGGCCACAGCGGGTTATGCTGTCATTGGTATTGACCAACGCGGTACAGGCGACAGCGAGGGCAATTATTCCGGTGGCTTTGACCGGCAAGATGAAACCGATGCCTTACAGGCTTTGAGCTTCATCGCCGAACAAAACTGGTGCGATGGCAAACTGGGTCTCTACGGTTTTTCAGCAGGCGGCACAGCGGCGTTGCAAATTGCCCGCAGGCAGCCAATCGGCCTTGGTGCCATTATCGCAGTGGCGGCAACTGATGATCCTTATGAGGATGATGGCGCTTACCAGGGCGGCCTGCCGACAGCGGAATTGTTAGCTGCAGCGACACGCCAACTCGCCAAGTCAGCTTTGCCACAAGATCAAAAATTAGCTGGCAAAGCCTGGAAGAAAAATTGGGATACACGCCTCAAGCAGCTGCCATTCATGGCCACTCAGTGGCTGAAACATCCGCAACGTGATGATGAATGGAAAGCAATATCAGCCGCAGAAGATATTGGTCTTATCACAGCACCAGTTTTACTCGTTGCGGGTTGGCAAGACGCCGTTGCGGGGGCCAGCCTTCGCATGATGCAAAGCCTGCGCTCGCCCTGCAAAGCCATCATCGGGCCATGGGCGCATGAATATCCTCAAGAGGCTGAAGCCAACGCTGTGGATTTCAGTGTTGAGATGTTGCGCTGGTTTGACCTGCATCTCAAAGGCCAAGCCACGGGTGTGATGCAAGAGCCGGCCTTTCGCTATTTTATGCAAGACCCGCAGCAAATTGCTTCTGCCATCACAGGCCGCTGGGTGAGCGATATGATGTGGGGCCCGGGGGCATTTGCCACGCAATCGCTTTTCCTCTCAGCTTCTGGCTTGGCCATCAGCAAAGGTGACGAACAGGCATTGAGCTTCTCGTCACCACTCACATCCGGCTTTGGTATTGCGAGCGGACTTGCCGATGGCGCTGCACGTGATGATAGCGCTTCGCTCACATTTGATAGTGCTGCACTTGCGGCGGAATTGGATATCGCTGGCGCGCCCATACTCACGCTTGATCTTTCGGCGGATGCTGAGGTGGCGCAAGTTCATGTGCGGTTGTCTTGCATTTGGCCAACGGGTGAAATTTCACAGCTCAGCCAGCGTGCAATGAACCTTACGCAGCGGGTCTCGCGCGGCAGCCCAACAGCGTTAGAACCAGCGCGGCGCACCCGCGTTGAAGTGAAGCTGGCAGACATGGCCACACGCGTGCCCAAGGGCTGCAAGCTTCGGATTTCAATTTCTACATCGGCTTTCCCACACGCCTGGCCAGCACCAAACAAAGTTGCTCTGACGATTTATGCTGGCGCCAGCACAATTGCTTTGCCCATACGTTCCGATCGCGGCATGGAAAAACTTGTCAGCTTTGCGCCTTTGGCCGCGAACTCACCAGCGCCAAAGCCCAAGCGCGTGTTCTCGCTTGACCCGGTTTCGGGCGCTGCCAAATTGTCCTATGCCACGGGGGCAGATAAGCACATATTTAGCGTTAAGCCCGATGATGTGGCATCGGCAGCACAGCAAGTCGAATCCACTTATGTAGTGGGTAAAGTGAAAACCGTCGTGCAATCAAAACTTAGCGCTACGCCAAAGCACTGGCTGCTGAGCTCCAAGCTTGAAGCCTTTGACGGTAAGAAGCGAGTTTACACGAAAGAGTTCAAAGAGAAGATTCCGCGCAACCTGGTGTAAGGCATGTATCAACCACAGCATTTCAAAGAAGATCGGCTGGAAGTTCTACATGCACTGATCAAAGCGTATCCTTTTGGGTTGCTCATTTCATCCAGTGCTGATGGGCTTGAAGCCAATGGCGTGCCGTTTATTTTGGATGCTGTCTCTGCGCCCTTTGGTGTGCTTTCCTGCCATGTGGCACGGGCCAATCGTCAATGGAAAAACTTAGATGGCCAGAATGTATTGGCGGTGTTTCAAGGCCCGCAAACCTACATCAGCCCGTCACTTTACGAGACCAAGCGCGAAACGGGCAAAGTTGTGCCTACTTGGAATTATGTGATGGTGCAGGTGAAAGGTGTGGCTTCAGTGCATGAAGATCACGCCTGGCTTTCTACCCAGATTAGAGCACTCACCCAAACACATGAGGCGGGGCGGTCAGCGCCTTGGGCGGTTGATGATGCGCCGGAGGGTTATATTGAAAGCCAGATGAACGGTATTGTGGGCATTGAAATTCCCATAAGCTCGATTGAGGGCAAATGGAAGATGAGTCAGAACAGACCGGAGGCGGATAGGCAAGGCGTGGCGGAGGGGCTTACCGATCAGGAAGTTGCAAAGCTTGTACGAGAACGTTGAAGGCTGGTTCACCGCCACCTACCTCTCCATCACCGCCCTTGTGGCGGTGAACCAGAATCACAAACTCAGAGCAAGACGCACTGGATGGCAGGGACAAGCCCTGCCATGGAGGGTTGGGTAATTATTTCATTAAAACTTAGACTAGTCTAAACTCAGAAAATGCCCCGAGGTCATGTTTATATTTTAGCCAGCAAGCGCAATGGCACGCTATATGTTGGCGTAACCAATAATCTTGCGGCTCGGATATTTGCACATCGCGAGGGTAGCGGCTCAGCTTTCACCAAGCGCTATAATGTTAAAATGTTAGTCTGGTATGAGAGTTATGATCTCGTCACCGATGCCATCCAGCGTGAAACTTCAATCAAGCGCTGGCCGAGGCAGTGGAAGTTGAACCTGATTGAGAAAGTTAATCCGGATTGGAATGATCGGTATGAGGGCTTAGGATAGCCTTCGCAGGTTCCCAAATCTCCATGGCAGGGCTCGTCCCTGCCATCCAGAAAGCCTCGCTCAGAACTTGTGTCGCTGGATCACCGCCACAAGGGCGGTGATGGAGAGGTGGGGGGACTTACCCTGCCCGTCTCATCCGGCTTTGCGGTGGCTGATAAGCAAGGCGGGCGTGATATTCGCAATAAGGCGAGCCA
>DATCEN010000002.1:0-3700 GCA_036510015.1 Aestuariivirga sp. | reverse complement strand
TATGCCCAGATGTATGGCCCAACGGTGGGCGATAAAGTGCGCCTGGCTGATACTGATCTTATCATCGAAGTGGAAAAGGATTTCACACTTTACGGCGAGGAAGTAAAATTCGGTGGTGGCAAAGTGATCCGCGACGGCATGGGCCAAAGCCAAGCTACACGCGCGCAGGGTGCGATGGATACCGTCATCACCAATGCGCTGGTTCTTGATCACAGTGGAATCTACAAAGCTGATATTGGTTTGAAAGAGGGCCGCATCGCCGCCATCGGCAAAGCGGGTAATCCCGATACGCAAAATGGCGTTACGATAATCATCGGGCCGTCTACAGAGATCATTGCAGGCGAAGGCAAGATCATCACAGCGGGCGGCATTGATAGCCACATCCATTTCATAGCCCCTCAACAAATTGAAGAAGCGCTTTATTCCGGCATCACCACCATGTTGGGCGGCGGCACGGGGCCAGCACATGGCACTTTAGCCACAACTTGCACCGGCGCTTGGCATTTGGAACGCATGATTGAAGCGGCGGATGCTTTTCCGATGAATTTAGGTTTCATGGGCAAGGGCAATGCTTCGCTGCCTGCTGCATTGGAAGAAATGGTTTTGGCCGGGGCTTGCGGGCTAAAGCTGCACGAAGATTGGGGCACCACTCCTGCGGCCATTGATTGTTGTTTAAGCGTTGCCGATGCCCATGATGTGCAAGTGGCCATTCATACTGACACATTAAACGAATCAGGTTTTGTGGAAGCAACCGTTGCCGCTTTTAAGGGCCGCACCATTCACACCTTCCACACTGAAGGTGCAGGCGGTGGCCATGCGCCGGATATTATAAAAGTAGCATCGCTGCCCAATGTGTTGCCATCCTCCACCAACCCCACACGGCCTTACACGGTAAATACGATCGCTGAGCATCTGGATATGTTGATGGTATGCCATCATCTCAGTCCACGCATTGCCGAAGATATTGCCTTTGCCGAAAGCCGTATTCGCAAAGAAACCATTGCCGCCGAAGACATTCTGCATGACTTAGGGGTTTTCTCGATGTTTTCGTCTGACAGCCAAGCGATGGGTCGTGTTGGTGAGGTGATCATCCGTTGCTGGCAGACGGCTCATAAGATGCGACAACAAAGAGGCGCTTTGCCAGAAGGTAAGGGCAATGATAATTTCCGCGCGCGGCGGTACATCGCAAAATACACCATTAACCCAGCAATAGCACAGGGCATTGCCCATGAGGTTGGCTCAATCACTATTGGTAAGCGCGCTGATCTGGTGATCTGGTCGCCCGCTTTCTTTGGCGTGAAGCCGGAAATGGTTTTGCTGGGTGGTTCCATTGCTGCCGCACCTATGGGGGATCCGAACGCTTCCATCCCCACACCACAGCCCGTTCATTACAGGCCGATGTTTGCCAGTTTCGGGAAATTACTTACCTCTTCCTCAGTGGTGTTCACTTCGCAAGCAGCTTTGGCTGGTGGCTTACAGCAACGCCTTGGAACACAGAAGAAAATGGTTGCTGTGAAAAACACCAGAGGTGGAATTGGCAAAAAAGATATGGTGCTCAACAATGCCATGCCCAAAATCGAAGTTAATCCCGAAACATACGAAGTGCGTGCTGATGGTGATCTTTTGGTGTGTGAGCCAGCCCAAAGCCTGCCCATGACGCAGCGTTATTTCTTGTTCTGATGTCGCTTCGTGCCACAAGCTTCGCGCGCGCCGCATTCGTAACTGAAAAGCCTTACGCTGCAATTTCACTTGAAGCACAAGAGCGACACATCAGACGCAAAGTGATTACGCTTGATGGTGGCGAAGACGTGTTGGTGGACTTTGAGAAAGCCGTAAAGCTGGAAGACGGTGACTGTCTGGTTTTGGAAGACGGTAGGTTGATTCAGATCACGGCCAGGCCAGAAGATTTGTTGGAAGTGCGAGGTGTTGATGCAAATCATCTTGCGCGTCTTGCCTGGCATATTGGCAATCGTCACCTCGAAGCCCAAATCGAGCCGACGCGCATTCTCATCCGGCCCGATCACGTGATTGCAAAAATGTTAGAACACCAAGGGGCAGTTGTTAAAAAGACCCATGAAACATTTTCACCCGAACATGGGGCCTATGCGCATGCGCACTGAGGCTTCGCAGCTACTCATGTTGTTCAATTGGATGTCGCCGACTTTTCCAATCGGAGGCTTTGCCTATAGCCACGGACTTGAACAAGCTATTGCGGATGGATTGGATTCACAAGCCGACTTGCAGAGTTGGGTTTCCGATCTGTTGCAAAGTGGATCAGCATGGAATGACGCGGTTTTGTTTTCGCGCTGTTGGCATGATGAAACGCCTCACTTGAATGAGTTGGCGCTCGCACTTTGTGGTTCAACCGAACGTTATAGTGAAACAACCCAGCTTGGCCGCAATTTCACAATAGCCGCCAATGTTTGGCTGGGGACTGCCGCAACCGAAGGCGAGATTGCTTATCCCGTCGCGGCTGGTTCAATCTGCGCAACATCAGGTATCGAACAAAACCAGGCATTATTGGCATTCTTGCAAGGCTTCTGTGCTGCGCAAATTTCAGTGGCTGTGCGCCTCATTCCATTGGGCCAAACAAAGGGCCTTGAAGTGTTGCGAGATCTTGCACCGATTATTGTTGCAATGGCAACACGCGCCACACAAGCAACACTTGAAGATCTTGGCAGTAACTGTTTTCTTGCAGAAATTGCCGCAATGAAACATGAAACATTAGAACCACGGGTTTTTCGCACATGATTGAAGTTCGCAGAAACGGTCCCTTGCGTATTGGAATTGGTGGGCCTGTTGGCTCTGGCAAAACCACACTCACGGAAAAATTATGTAAAGCAATGAGTGCCAAATATTCTTTAGCTGCCATCACCAATGACATTTACACCAAAGAAGACGCGCTGATTTTAAACCGCCTTCAGGCCCTGCCTGAAGAACGCATCATGGGCGTTGAAACTGGGGGCTGCCCTCACACCGCTATCCGCGAGGATGCTTCGATTAATCTTGCGGCCATTGATGAAATGGTAAAGCGCATTCCGGATCTTGATGTGATCTTCATCGAAAGCGGTGGTGATAATCTCTCAGCAACCTTCTCTCCTGATCTTGCGGATATTTCACTTTATGTCATTTCAGTTTGCCAAGGTGAAAAAATTCCGCGCAAGGGTGGGCCTGCAATTACACGCTCCGATTTGCTCATCATCAACAAGGCCGATCTAGCGCCCTATGTGATGGCGGATTTGGGTGTGATGGAGCGTGATGCAAAAACGCAACGCGGTGAACGCCCATTTGTGTTCACTGATTTGCACCGCCTGAAAGGCGTTTCGGATGTTGTGAGCTTCATAGAAAAACAAGGCGGCTTGTGAGTTAAGGTGCGGTCTTACTTGGTTCAAGATTTTCCAAATGAGGGATGAGTGCAGGGCCTTCCACCAAAGGTTTGTTGGGCAGCAGTGCTTGATCTTGATCGGAAACATAAGTCGTCTCTTTTTGATCTAATACTTTGCCATCCTTGTCATGAAGCACAACGCTGACGCTATAGCGCCCACCCAAAGTGATACCCGTCAGCGCCTTTGATTGAAGCATATATTGCAGGCGGCCTTGCGATGTTGGCATGCTAACACTTTGCCTCGTATTCGTGCCGGGCAAATCAAATAGAGCCTCAAACGTGCTATTGGGCGGCATTGGCGATGTTTGTTGCGCA
>DATCEN010000001.1:0-5783 GCA_036510015.1 Aestuariivirga sp. | reverse complement strand
TCGCGCCACGAAAGCGCCGCGTCTTATACCGCTGGCACGCAGCGTTTCATCCGCCATTTTATCGCCAGCATAAGCGTGGCCCACTTCGCAAAGCTGCACATCGCCAAAGCCACGCGCGGCATTGCGGCCAGCGGCTGCAATGAGATTGGGCAGCAGCGAAGGCCGCATATCTGAAAGTTCAGAAGAAATTGGATTAGAGAGTTTCAATTCGGGTTGGCCGCCGCCGAATAATTTCGCCTGCGCCTCTGCCAAGAAAGCCCAAGTTGCACACTCATTAAAACCGCGCGCGGCCAAAGTGCGCCGCGATGCCAGCATGCGTTTTTGAAGTGGGTTCAAAATCGGCCGCGCTATATCATGCGGACGGCTCATCGGGGCATTGGGTACTTTGTCCAGGCCGTGAATACGGCAGATTTCTTCAATCAGATCGGCCTCGCCATTTACGTCTGGCCGCCAGCTGGGAACTTGCGCCACGCCATCATCTGAAGTGAAAAAACCGAGATCCCGCAAGATACGCAGTTGCTCTGCCCATGAAATATCCACACCGCCGAGGGTCTTCACTCTATCTTTGCGCAAAGTAAAACTTCGCGCGGTGTTGGGAACAGCACCCGCAATCACGAGGTCAGAAGCCTCACCACCGCACAAATTCAAAATCATCCGCGTTGCAATTTCAGCGCCCACTTGCGTGAAGGCAGGATCAATGCCGCGTTCAAAACGGTAACGCGCATCGGAGTGGATTGAGAGCTTGCGGCCAGTGGCTGCGGTTTGGCGCGGATCGAAATAGGCCGCTTCAAGAAAGACATTCGTCGTGGTCTCTGTGCAACCGCTGGCTTCCCCGCCCATAATTCCCGCAATGCCTTCGGCTTTTTTTTCGTCGGCGATCACGGTCATCGTGGAAGTGAGCCCATAGGTTTTGCCATCAAGCGCTAACAAGCTCTCGCCGTCTTCGGCCATGCGGGCCGTGATGTTGCCGTGAACTTTGGCTGCGTCGAACACATGCAAAGGTCTGGCGTAAGTGAAGGTCATGTAATTGGTGATGTCCACCAAAGCAGAAATCGGGCGCAGGCCAATGGCGCGCAACTGATCTTGCAGCCACTTCGGCGAAGGGCCATTTTTCACGCCTTTGAAATAACGGCCCACAAAAAGTTTGCAGCTGTTGTTATCAGGCGCGATAGAAACATTGATCGGTGATTTGAATGTGCCCTTCACCGGAGCTGCTTTTAGCGGCTTCAACTTGCCCAGGCCCTTGGCGGCAAGATCACGCGCCAGTCCGTAAACGCCTAACGCGTCGGGGCGGTTCGCCGTGACCTTAATATAAATCATCGGATCATTCAGGCCTAAGGCCACGGCAGCAGGCGTGCCTACTGGCCAATCGCCTGCGACTTCGATGATGCCGTTGTGTTCTTCGGAGAGCATGAGTTCGCGCTCTGAACACATCATGGCTTGAGATTCTTGGCCGCGAATGCTGCCCAGTTGCAATGTCTCGCCAGTGGCCGGAATGACAGCGCCGGGCAGCGCAATGATGGCCTTCATGCCAGCACGCGCATTGGGCGCACCGCAAACCACTTGTTTGATGCCGGCATCAGTTTCCACCTTGCAGAGTTTCAGCTTATCTGCATTTGGGTGCTTTTCGGCTTCGACAACGTAAGCTACTTTGAAGGCGGAGAGTTGTTTGGACTTGTCAGTGACTTCTTCAACTTCCAAACCAACACCGACCAGACCATCCAGAATTTCATCAAGGGAGGCTTTGGTGTCGAGATGCTCTTTGAGCCAGGAGAGGGTGAATTTCATTTTGAGTACCCTGATATCGCAGCAAGTACGCCTTCAACGACGAAGACTGCACCAAAAAACATGAGCGCTATCATCGTCCAATAAATGAACTTCGATAAAACACGGTGGTAAGAAAAAGTGACCGGCTTTCCAGTGTTTTCAGGCGACTTAACGTTCAATAGAGCCGGAAGATCACGACCGATAGTCAAAACTACCATTTCGATGATTTCACGAGGAGCCATAAATTCGAATTTAATAATCAGTCTATTTTCGCTATTTTTATCCTGCGTCCATTTCCGTTGAGGCCAAATCGAAATCTCATCTGGCGGAAAATTGAGAACTGCTTCGACTTCTTTTGCCCCAATTTTTCCCGTGTTTTGGATAACATAATGGACAATATGGACTGCGACTTCCGCGTCGCCAGCTTTTTTCGGACGCAAAATGTGTATAAACTTATTTTTTTCGCCCCAGATAATCTTCACTTTTGGGCGAAGGAGAAAACCTACTAATGTTACCAGAGCTGTCAACAGCACCGAAAGAAAAGGCTGTGGAATCGAACTTGTAATTAAATTCAGCAGGTTCATGACAACCCTCCGGCCAATGTCGGCACTTGCAGCGCACGGAAGCCATAATGGCGCAACCAACGCAGGTCAGATTCGAAGAACGCGCGCAAATCAGGGATGCCGTATTTCAGCATGGCCAGCCGATCGAGCCCCATGCCGAAGGCGAAGCCTTGATATTTTTCTGGGTCAAGCCCGCCAGCTTTGATAACATTAGGATGCACCATGCCACTGCCCAGAATCTCCAGCCACTTATCACCGGTACCGATTTTCAACTGCCCGCCTTCACGCGCATATTGAATATCAACTTCCATTGAAGGCTCAGTGAAAGGAAAATGCGAAGCGCGGAAACGCATTTTCACATCGTCCACCTCAAAGAAGGCTTTGCAGAATTCTTGCAAGATCCATTTGAGATTTCCAAGATGCGTCACCTCATCAATCACCAAGGCCTCAACTTGATTGAACATGGGCGTGTGCGTCATGTCTGAGTCAGAACGGAATGTGCGGCCGGGGGCGATAATTCTAATCGGTGGCTTTCGGCTGAGCATCGTGCGGATTTGCACTGGCGAGGTATGCGTGCGCAGAACCATGCGCGTGCGATCGGGCTTTTCGTTGAAATAGAAAGTGTCATGTTCCTGGCGCGCTGGATGATCCGGCGGCATATTGAGCGCATCGAAGTTATGAAAGTCATCCTCAATATGCGGGCCTTCGGCCACGCTGAAACCGAGATCGCCAAAAATCTGCACCACTTCTTCCCACACTTGTGAGACAGGATGGATGGTACCTGCGCTTTGTGGGCGCACCGGTAAAGTCATATCAATTTTTTCGGTGGAGAGGCGGGCTTCTAAAGCGGCCTCACCCAAAACCGATTTCCGCGCCGCCAAAGCCTCGCTTACTTTGTCTTTTAAAACATTAAGTGCGGCACCCGCAGCTTTACGCTCATCAGGTGCCATTTTGCCAAGTGCGCCCATGCGCTCTGAGATCTGGCCCTTTTTGCCCAGCGCTGATACGCGCACAGCTTCAATGGCAGCTTCATCAGAAGCGGCTGAGATTTGGGCGAGTAAGTCTTGTTCAAGAGCATCGAGGCTCATATTGGCGAATCCTCAAAATAAAACCGGGCCCCACGGCGTTTATACGCCATGAAAGCCCGGTCAAGGTCAGATAAGAATTGTGTAAAGCTTAAGCTGCTTTTGCAGGCTCAGCTGCTTGCGCAGACTTTGCCTTATCAACGAGAACAGCAAAAGCTGCTGCGTCATGAACTGCAAGATCAGCAAGCACTTTGCGGTCAACCACAATTCCGGCCTTGTCCAGGCCGTAAATAAATCGGCCGTAAGTCATGCCGAGTGCGCGGGTTGCTGCGTTGATGCGCTGAATCCAAAGAGCACGAAAATTGCGCTTCTTGGTGCGGCGGTCGCGGTAAGCATATTGACCGGCTTTTTCCACGGCCTGAACGGCGACGCGGAAAACGCTTTTGCGGCGGTTAAAATAGCCTTTTGCGGCCTTGAGAACTTTTTTATGTGAGCGGCGAGCAACAACGCCGCCTTTTGAACGTGGCATGGGTTACTCTCCTCTTACTTGGCAAGATATGGCATATGAATTTTGACCAAGCGGGTATCGCCTGGAGCCAAAATCATTGTGCCACGCTGATTGCGGATTTGCTTTTTCGTGCGCTTGATCATGCCGTGGCGTTTGCCAGCAGCACCTGCACGAACCTTGCCAGAAGCGGTCACTTTGAACCGTTTTTTGGCAGCGGATTTCGTCTTCATTTTGGGCATTTTGCTATTCCTTATAAGCATTGCTAAAACCGCCATGGCATGCCCTTACACAGGCCAGGCGGTTGTGAACCTCACTAAATTGGGTGAAGTGTGGGCGGATAAAGCAGAAAAAACCGTGGCTTGCAAGCCCATCACGCTAAGCTGGCATTAACTAAATAAACGGCAACTAGGGGTAACGCAGGCAAACCTCTCGTTCTTAGGCAAATTTTCGGGCTGTATTAAACCCCCAGTTAACGCCTCACTGGCTAAGAATTGCCAAGGAGATCACGATGTTCAAGAAATTTTTCTTTAATACCGCTGGCGCGACCGCCATTGAATATACCTTGATCGCGGCTATGATGGCTTTGGTATTGGTTACTGTGATGGGCACTGTGACGGGTTCCATGAAGAACCAAATCAACACCATCATCACCGATATCAATAATTCTCTTTAACAGTTGCCTTGGCCAGTTAAGGCCAAGTTTATTGGCCATCCAGCAGCTTGGCGATCGCTGGCCGCAAATCCATCAACATAGCATCTGCTAAGGCGGCATTGCCTTCGGCATTGGGGTGCATCGCACCTGTCGTTTCAGTAAAGTCACGCACCGAAGAAGCCTCATCAACTTGACCAGAACGGTCAACGATCTTTTGATTAATCACCATGAAGGCATCATTGATTGTGCGAACCCAGCGTTGGCGCAGCGCATAAGGATAATTCTGCGTGGCTGGATTATAAGGTCGCCAGCCTGTGCCTTGGCCCAATATGCCTGGTTGGCATGATTGGGTGATGCGTGCGGCTGTGCCCCAGCACGGCACCATTAATGCCTCGGCGGGATCGCCATCACGCCCTGGGTCTCTTGCGCAGAAGCCATGACCACGAAATGGCTTATCAGTGTGGGCGCGGCCAGCGAAAGTCCAGCCATTGGCTTCAGCTAGGGACTTCATGCTTTTGTAAAGCAGTTCCAATTCAGAGTGTGCAGCATCAACTTTATCTTGGTTTACAACCAGCCAATTTGAATAGCGATCCATCGACCGGTTGGCCGCAAAATCATCCTCTCTCTCCCCACTATTGCCCACCCCACGGCATGTTTCGCCTTTCTCATCGGCCAAAATATCAGGATAGGCCGTCAAGATCACATGCGATGGATCATAGCCCAATTTGCCTGAAGGCAGTGGCATCGCTTTTTCAAGCTGGCGGGCGAGGTGCTCATAGGCAGTGGGCAGAATGTTCTCGATATTGGCTTGAAACTGAGTTGGTGAGACGGTCACCCCTGCCCAGCTGGCCAATTTGGTCAAAGCGCCCTGACGTAATGTGGTCCAACTGACAAGGCCTGAAAAGCCAATATCATTGCCACCCACCGATAAGAAAACATAATCAACGTTGCGGCGGAACTTGTTGCCGGGGCAAGTCCACAGGCCCTGATCTTTGACCGGTGGCGCCACACATAATTCACGCAACAGCCAAGCAAATTCGCTGTCATCCTTGCTGCCCGTGAAGGCTTGCACCACTGGCGAAGCCGCTGAAGCATTATCACTTTTGAATTCCACATAAGATTGCGGCCCGATCAAGCCCTTATCAACAGCCGCACCCGAACAAGCATGACCTAGGAACGTGACTGAAACTTGCGGGTTTTCAATCGCCACCTGCATGGCAGCACGCAACTGATAAGAATAAAGAGAGCGATGGCACAACCGATCAAGC